>JAEVYW010000138.1 GCA_023392555.1 Pseudomonadota bacterium
CCCCGCAGTGAGAAGTAGAGCCCGTCGGAAACGTCGCCGCTGACGCGTTTCAGGTCGCCCTGCTCGCCGACCACCAAACCGCGCGCCTTCGGCATCGTGAATTCGCTCTCGGCAGCGTTGCCTTGGCCTCCCAGCGACGCAAGGTCCTGGTTGTGCAGGATCGGCGCCGGCGCGGCAGGCGGAACGAGCGGCTTGAAATCCGGGGAAAGGAGGAAGGCCACGCCGCAAAGCAGTGCGAGCGTTCCCGCGCCGCGAAACCAGTGGGCGCCAAGGTCCTCATTGTGAAGGTCGACGACAAGGCTGAATGCCGGCTTGGAAATGCAGCGGCCGAATGCGCGCGGGGTTTCGACGGATGCGCGCGGGAAGGGGACGATCTCCGCTCCCTCGGCCTCGTCCGTCCACACCTTTCGCGCTTCAAGCATTACCCGTTCCCCGCCCTTCAAGGCGGTGATGGCGGAACAGGGTTAACGGCGTGCTAAAATCCGGCGAATTCAGCGGCGAAGCGTGGCGTCAGCCGGCCTGCTCGTCTCCGCGAAAAGATGCGACCAGCCTGTCGCGTTGCCAGATCTCACAGGTGACGCAGCGATCCTTCAGCTGCCGCGCTCGGCGCACCGCCGTGTCATCGTCGTCAGCCTCGATCCATTCGGCGCGGCTGATCTGCCCCGAGCCATCGAGGCGGTACACGCGATACTCAGCCATCTGGCCCCCCGTCAGGCCCACACTCCGGCCCGGACGGCGCAGAAGGTAACAAATTCTCGGCCCGTAACAAACATGGTCTTTCGTCGATCCGTCGATTCCGGGCACGCAAGGAACTTGCGCTGGCCGCACACGCTGCCACATTCTGAATGACCATGCGCCGTCCAGACGCACCCGTTCGGGCAATCCTTGGCCCGACCAACACGGGCAAGACCCATCTCGCGATCGAACGCATGTGCGCGCATTCGTCGGGCGTGATCGGATTCCCGCTGCGCCTGCTCGCGCGCGAGGTTTACGACCGAGTCGTCGCCATCAAGGGCGAGGCGCAGGTCGCTCTGCTGACCGGCGAGGAGCGCATCGTCCCCCCTCAGGCGCGCTACGTGCTCGCCACTGCCGAATCGATGCCGGTGAAGACCGGCCGCGACGACCGCCCGAGCGAGGGCCCGTTCCCCGACCAGTTCGCCTTTGCCGCAATCGATGAAGCCCAGCTCGGAATCGACCCGGAGCGCGGCCATGTCTTCACCGACCGCATGCTCCGCGCTCGCGGCCGGGAGGAGACGCTCATTCTCGGCTCGGACTCGCTGAAGCCGATCGTCCGCGAGCTCCTGCCCGAAGCCGAAATCGTCAGCCGCCCTCGTTTCTCGACCCTCCGCTACGCCGGCAACGTCAAGCTGTCGCGCATGCCGCCGCGCTCCGCTGTCGTCGCCTTCTCCGCGGAGCAGGTCTATGCGCTCGCCGAGATGCTGCGGCGCTTCCGTGGCGGTGCGGCGGTGGTCATGGGCGCGCTGTCGCCCGCCACCCGCAACGCCCAGGTCGCCATGTTCCAGCGCGGCGAGGTCGATTATCTCGTCGCCACCGACGCGATCGGCATGGGCCTCAACATGGACGTCGCCCACGTCGCCTTCGCGGGACTCGAGAAGTTCGACGGCCGCCGCGAGCGCCGCCTGACGATTGCCGAGATGGCGCAGATCGCCGGTCGTGCCGGGCGCCACCAGCGCGACGGCACGTTCGGCACCCTCGGCCTCGGCGGCGAAAGCGGCGCATCGTTCAGCGACGAGGAAATCAACGCCATTGAGGAGCACCGCTTCCGCCGCCTCGACTTCGTCTACTGGCGCAATCCGGAGCTCGACTTCACCGACGTCCGCTCGCTCATCGCCAGCCTCGAGCTCAGGAGCGACGACCAGACCCTGCGCTCGGCACCCGAAGCGATCGACCTGGCCGTACTAAAGGCCGTGGCCGAAGACCCGGCGATTGCCGCCAAGAAGGGCGCCATCGCCCGTCGCCTGTGGGCGGTCTGCGGCCTGCCCGACTTCCGCAAGGTTGGCCCAATGCACCATGCGCGCATGGTCCGCCGCCTGTTCAGCTACGTCGGCGAGGGCGGTCATATCCCGCACGAGTGGTTCGCGGCGGAGGTCGCCCGCCTCGACAACGTCAACGGCGACATCGAAGCGCTCGCCGACCGCCTCGCGGGGGTACGAAGCTGGGCCTACATCGCCCACCGTGCGGACTGGCTGCAGGAACCGTCGAAGTGGGCCGAACGCACCCGTGGCGTCGAAGCGCGTCTGTCAGACGCCCTTCACGAACGACTCACGCAGCGCTTCGTCGACCGCCGCACCGCCGTCCTCGTCCGCGACATCGGCGCTCGCGGAGCCGATGCGCTACCGGTGACCGTCGCTGCCGACGGCGAGGTCAGCGTGGGCCCCGAGCCGATCGGCCATCTCACGGGCTTCGACTTCCGCGTCGATCCCAACGCTCGCCTCGCCGACAAGCGCCTGCTCCTCGCTGCTGCCGAACGGCGCTTGGGCGACGAGCTCGACCGCCGCGCCAAGTCGCTGCTCGAAGCTGGCGACGACGCCTTCGAGCTGATGATCGAGG
>JAEVYW010000140.1 GCA_023392555.1 Pseudomonadota bacterium
TGCGGCGCAAGACCCACCGCGCGGTTTCTGCGGTCGGCGAGGCGGTTGAGGCGCTCCAGTTCAACAAGGCCGTCGCGCAACTCTACGAGCTGGTCAGCGCGATCGAGAAGGCGCCGCCGTCGGCCGATCGGTCAGCCGCGGTCCGCACTCTAGTCCGCCTCGCTGCGCCGATGGCTCCCCACCTGGCCGAACAGGCTTGGCAAGCACTGGGTGAGCAGGGGATGATCGTCGATGCGCCGTGGCCTGACTTCGATCCTGCCCTGCTGGTCGATGACCACGTCACGCTCGCAGTCCAGATCAATGGCAAACTCCGCGATACGCTAAGTGCGCCGCGCGGCCTCGATCGCGCCGCGGCCGAGGAACTCGCCTTGGCATCGCAGAAGGTTCAGCGGCAGCTAGCCGGGGCCGCTCCGCGCAAGGTCATCGTCGTACCAGACCGTCTAGTGAACATCGTCGCATGAGAGCGCTCGCGATCCTTGGCGCGGCACTTCTGCTGAGCGCTTGCGGTCTTCGTCCGCTCTACGGGGGCGGTGCCAGCGGTCAGGTCGCGACGACGCTGACTTCGGTGAACGTCACGCCGATCCCGGGGCAGCTCGGCTGGTTGATGTTCAACAAGCTCAAGGACCGGCTCGGAACGGAGAACGCCACCGGCGCGCGTTATCGGCTCGATGTCGAACTCGATGACGACATCATCGGGCTGGGGATCCGCGGCGACCGCGCCGTGACCCGCGAGCGCAGGACCGTTCGCGCGCGTTACAAGCTGATCGAAGCCGCGACGGGCCAAGTCGTCCTAGACGCGACCGCTGGCTCCGATGCGGGTATCGACGTCGTGAGTTCCCCATACGCGACCGTCGCCGCGGAGCAGACGGCGGCAGAACGCCTGTCGGATGCCGTCGCAGACCAGATCGTCGCCCGCCTCGGCATATTTGCGGCCCGGACGCCTTCGGTACGGTGAAAGCAGCGCGCGGGAGCATCGGCCGCTCGGTCGACCAGCCCGACCGGCAAATCCGATTCTATCTCCTCTACGGCCACGACGAGGCGCAGTCCGCTGCGCTGGGCGACCGCCTCGTGAAAGCGCTTCAGGCGTCAAAGCACCCGATCGCCTCGTCATCATTACGCGGCGATCCCGCCCTCCTTGCCGACGAGGCGGGAGCGATCGACATGTTTGGCGGCGCGCGGGTTCTTTGGCTGCAACCCGCGGGCGAAGAGATCTGCGCCGCGGTTGAGGCTCTTCTGGCCGCACCCGCCTGCGAGAATCCAGTCGTCGCCATCGCCGGACGGCTGACTAAGACATCCGGCCTGCTCAAACTCGCCGAAGGCGATCCGCTAGCGCTTGCCAACGTCTCCTATGAACTCGACGCGCGCGATGCGGAACGGCTCGCAAGCGACCTCGCCCGGACGATGGGGCTAAGGCCGCAGGAAGGAACGGCGTCGCGCGTCGCCGAGGCCTGCGGGAACGATCAGCGGATGATGGCGCAGGAACTCGACAAGCTAGCGCTCTATCTCGATGCGGCGCCCGAACGGCCGCGCGATCTCACCCATGATGCCCTCGACGCCGTTGGCGCAGACATGGGCGGCGACTTCGACGGGATTTCGGATTTGGCTCTGGCGGGCAACGTTCGCGGTCTTGGCGAGGCCCTGTCGGCCCTCCCGCCCGGGGGAAAGGACGCGATCCCGGTTCTTCGCTCCCTTCAGCGCCGGCTTCAGATGCTGGCTCCAATCCGTGCTCGAGTTGAGGCAGGCGAACGTCCGCAAGCCGTCATGACGTCAATGGGCAAGGCATTGTTCTGGAAGGACAAACCGCTCGTCGAGAGGCTGCTGACCACCTGGGACTCGTCCGGACTGGCGCGTGTCGCTGAGCGCGCTGGAACCCTTGAACGCAGGCTGATGAGCGCCGAATCTCCTCCGCCCGCCGAAGCGCTCGGGGAAGAATTGCTTGCGATCGCGCGAGCAGCGCGCCGGCGCTGAACTAGATCGGCTCTCCGGAGAGCCGCTGGCAGATCATGTCGAGCTGATCGAGGCTACTGTAGTGCAGCGTCAACGCGCCCTTGGTGCCATTGTGCGAAACCTGCACCCGGAGGCCGGTCATGTCAGTCAGCTGGCGTTCCAGGGCCGCCAGGTCGGCGTTCACCGCCTCACCCGGACGGCGTGCGCTGCCGCGGGCGATGTCGCTGCCCGCCCCCAGTCGTGCACGTTTCGCGAGTGCTTCGGTCTGGCGCACCGAAAGGCCCTTCGCGATGACTTCCCTAGCAAGCTCCTCAGGATCTTCGGCGGTGGCCAGCGCACGCGCATGGCCCATACTGATATCGCTTCGCAGAAGCGATTGGTGTACGAACTCAGGTAAACCGAGCAATCTCAGAAGGTTAGCGATGTGACTGCGGGACTTGTGGACGAGCTTGGCTACATCCTCCTGCGTGTGGCCGTGACGCTCGATGAGCTGCCGGTATCCTTCGGCCTCTTCGATCGCGTTCAGATCCTCACGCTGGACGTTTTCGATCAGCGCCAGCTCGGCCGTCGTCGAATCGTCAATCTCGCGGACCAACGCGGGAATCTTGTGCAACCTGGCACGCTGAGCCGCTCGCCAGCGTCGCTCGCCGGCAACGATCTCAAATCCGTCGCCGCTCGGCCGAACAAGGATCGGCTGGAGCACGCCACGCTCAGCGATCGAATCCGCAAGTTCATTGATGGCGTCGTCGTCGAACTGAACGCGCGGCTGGACCGGGCTGGGCTTGATACGCCCAATCTCGATTTCTCGAACTCCGTCCGGGCGCGCAGGCGTGGAGCTCGGCGCCGCAGCTGATGCGGCGGCGTCGCCTAGGAGCGACTGCAATCCACGGCCGAGGCCCGAAGCCGGCTTGCTGCTCATGCCGCCACCGCCTGACGGGGAAGTCGTCCAATCAGCTCGCGTGCCAGGCTTACGTAGGCTTCCGAGCCGGAACAACGGAGGTCGTAGATCAATGCGGGCAATCC
>JAEVYW010000249.1 GCA_023392555.1 Pseudomonadota bacterium
ACGTTGGGATCAGTGGTCGGCACAGGCGCAGTCTGGGCAGACGCAACCGCAGGAATGAAGGCCGCCACTCCGGCAAGAAGTTGAACCCGGTTATTCAAACGCAACATGGAATTACCCCCTTTGGGCAAAGTTCGGGCGTGGCCGCCGCAAGCGACCCGATTTCGATGGACGGGCGTGAGGCGCCGTTCAGCGGCGCATTTGATCGAAGCCGATGGCTTTCAGCTCGACCACGTGATCGAGCGAAGCGTCGCGCGGCAGCGACCGGCGGACGTGGGTTACGAACTCCGGAGTGACGTCGAGCGCCTTCAGTTCGACGAGAGTGTCGGACGGCAGGTTGCGATATCCGATCCGCTCGAAGCCCTGCACGAACTCGGGCGTGATGCCGAGCGCCTTGAACTCCACCAGTTCGTCGCGCGGGATGCGATATCCGATGCGCTCAAAGCCCCGCATATATTCGGGTGAGATGTTGAGGGCCGCATATTCGACGACGTCCTCCACGGATAGGTCATAGCCGGCGCGAGCCATTGCCCCGATATATTCGGGCGTGACTCCTACCGCGCGGTACTCAACCAGTTTGTCGAGGTCGCGCGGCCGGTATCCCGAACGTGCCATCTCGGCGATGTAGGATGGGGTGACGCCGACCGCGGAAAGTTCGATGAACTCATCGATCGTCGGCATCGGATAGTTAGCGGCCTTGAGCGCCGCGATCAGCTCGCGATGAACCCCGATGAGCGTCATGTCGTAGGACTGATCGAGGGTCGGCCGACGAACGCCGTTGCTGACGAGATAGCTGCTGAAGTTTGCGTCCGGTGTGAAGCGGCAGGCTCCGTCAGCGCTGCCTCGGCTTGCATTGCCCGAGCAATCGATGCGGCCTGCGTCCCTGACAAGGGCGAAGCTGAGCGGCCCGCCCGCGTTCAGGCGCGCAGGCTCGAAGCCGGCCAGGTCGGCGGCCCGGAACGTCGAGGTCATGCCGTTGTGCCGATCGTCGCGGCCGCTGCGGATCTGCAGAGTGACCTGATCGCCGCGAACCTCCGACGCCTGCAGCTTGAAACGCAGGTCGTTCGGCGAATTGGCGAAGCAGGACGAGGTCACCGTCACGGTCGTCAGAAGGACGGCGGCGAAGAATGCGAAGGTACGGGTCATTGCATTTCTCCTTCAATCGTTGGGCAAAGCTCGCCCGTTCGTCCGTCTCCGGACGTTGATCAGTCTCCGATTGGCTTCAGGTCAGTGCGCCGTGAGCGCAGGCGTCAGTCGTTGCTGGACAATCGCGGAGGTGTGGGTGGCGTAGGCGGATCTCCGCTCACGTCGTCAGGCTGGATGCGGTGGGCCTTCAACTCGACCAGCCGGTCGATCGACCCGACCTTGATCCCACGGCGCTGGAAGCTCTCCGCATATTCAGGCGTGATTCCGACGGCCTTCATCTCCACATATTCGTCGAAGGAGCCGCGGTATCCGAGAGCGGCCATCCGCCGGGCGTATCCGCTGTCGAGCCGGGTCGCAGCGGCCTCCGTGATCGAGTCGGAGTCGACCCGGCCGAACACTGAGACCAGGTCCCGGATGTATCCGGGAGTGACCCGAAGCGCCTTGAACTGGACGAGGTCGTCATTGTCGACGTCGAGCCACGGCGCGGCCGCGCGAATCGATTGCGCATATTCCGGCGTAAGACCCATCGCCTTGGCTTCGATCGCCCGGTCGAGCACATCGTCGTCATCTTCCCTCGAATAGGTCGTCGTGATTGCCCCATTCGGTGCGCGGGCGACGATCTTGCGCCGGCCCTGGGCGTCCGCAGGATAGATGGTGACGGTTGCTCCGCCGGGTGCGCGCGAGACGGTGACGCCGTTGCGTCGGGTGACCGTAGCGCCGGAGGGCGAGCGAACCAGAAAATCGTCGCCGTTCGCCATGTCCTTGGCGATGTCGCGCTGCAGCTCCGCGCTGAAATTGCTCCCCGTCGCTGCACTGACGGCCGTCGAGACAGCGCTCGAGACCGTGTTGCTGATCAGGCCATTCCTTGCATTGAGGACAGTGCTCTTGCCGGCAATCTGCGTGTTCGGCTTCGCATCGGCGAGCTTGTCTTGTGCGCTGCGATCGGGCGTGAACGTGATCGCCGCCAGCGGGGCTCCGATCGCCAGCGCACCGACGAAGACGCCCGCCGCAAACGACCGGGCAACGGGGCCTCGAGGGGAAGTTGAGTCCAGCACCCGGGCGATGCGGCGAGCAAGCGATCCGCGGGCTGGAGCGACGCCGTGTGCGCCGATCAGGAGGCCGCGGCACTCATGGCGGGCGATGCCGACCAGGAGCTTGGCATATTCAGTGTCCTCGACATCGCTTGCGAGGACGGCGTCATCGGCCGCTTCCTCGCGCAGCTGGTGCGCTTCGCGGGCGAGCAGCCAGACGAGCGGGTTGTACCAGAACAGCGACACGGTCACGCGAGCCAGCAAGAGCTTGAGCCAGTCGAGGTGAGCGACGTGCGCCAGCTCGTGGGCGATGATCGCTTCGGCTTCACCCTTGGCGCTGGCCGCTTCGGAGTTGAGCAGGATCACCGGACGAACCAGGCCCCAGCTGATCGGCGAGCTCAATTCGTCACTGGTCAGCAGCGCAGTGCCATATTTGAAGCCCATGCGGCGCTGGGCGTGGGCGAGGGCGCTCAGCCAGCGAGGCTCGACCAGGACGTTCGCCTTGGCCTTGAGAAGGACGAGCCGCAGCAGCGCCGTCAGGGTGAGCAGAAGAAGCAGGCCGGCCGGAATAGCGTAGGCCCAGAAAGCCCAATCGATGGATGAAACGGGCGATGCGACGGCTCTAGCCGCTTCGGGAAAGCTATTGGCGGGAAACGCCGCCTCCTTGGCCGTGGCGAAGGGCAGGGCAGCTGCGCTCGTCTCGACCGGGGCCGCCGCCTGCTCCACGAAGGACGGCGCGGGCAGGTGGATCTGCGGGAGGAGCAGCGCCAGCGGCAGGACCATGATCGCTGCGAGACCGATATGCGCGATCCAGCTGCGCTCGGACGCCGAGCGGCTGCGCATGACGCGGAGCAGGATCAGGACCGCTCCCGCGATCAAAACGGACTTCGCTGCGAGAAGGACGATCTGATCCATCCTATTTGCCTTTCTTTTCGGCGCGAGCCTTCGCGATCATCGCTTCCAGGCGATCGAGCTCCGAAGTGTCGAGCTTGTCGGACATGCCGAGGAGGGCGCTTGCGGCACCAGCGGCGGACCCATTGAAAAACGTCTTCACGACGTCGCTAAGCGCCGTCTTGCGAGCGACGCTGTCCGCGATGATCGGGCTGTAAAGGAAGCCGCGATCGGATTCGTTGCGCTGAACGAAGCCCTTGTCCTCGAGGCGCTTCAGCATCGTCCGCACCGCCGATCCGCTCGGCTGGTCCGGAAGCGATTCGCAAATGTCCGCTACGGCCATTTCGCCCCGCTCATAGAGCAGGTTCACGATCTGGCGTTCTCTTGGCGGCAGTTGATTGAGCATTCGACGGCACCTTTCGCGCTACATTTGTAGCCTGCTACATTTGTAGCGCAGGTGCAAGGCTCTTTTTCAGAAGCGCCCGAATCTTCGACGAACGGATGGGATCGTGACACATTTCACCCCCGGCGGTCTGGGTCTTTTTGCAGTGGCGGACAGGGTGGGATTAGCTTCGCTGATCCCACTCGAACTGCAGCAGCTGGATTTCCAATGGCGGACAGGGTGGGATTCGAACCCACGGTGGACTTGCACCCACGGCGGTTTTCAAGACCGCTGCCTTAAACCACTCGGCCACCTGTCCAGCGGACGCGG
>JAEVYW010000010.1 GCA_023392555.1 Pseudomonadota bacterium
GCCTAGAGCAAAGTCCTATGCAGGCTGCCCTCAACCGCCTGCCGGATCGAAATGGGGTTCGGCAGGGGGACAATTCCCGCGTTACGCCGCACGTCGTGACCGGCGATGACGCGGCCTTGCTTGCAGCGCTTCCCATTGCCGCAGCGATCTTCACGCTCAACGAAGACCGCCTGTGGGTCGAGGCAATGAACCCGCGTTTCCTGGAGCTTGCGGGCTGCTATGGCGACCCAGCCTCGTTCGAGGCAACGTTCAAGCGTTATCTCCACGGCCCGGGCGGCACTTTCGCGCACGTTTTTCTCACCGACCCTGCCGCCTCGCCCAATGAAATGGAGCTTGCAGAAGGCGAGGGAGTCGGACGCCGTTATCTCACGCTCAAGCTTTCGGCCCTGGCCGCGCATCCTTCGGGAACCCCGCGCTGCCTGCTCAGCGTCGTCGACCGCACCGTCGAGGTGCGCGCCGAAAACAACCTTCGCGCGGAGATGCTGCGCGACAGCCTCACCGGTCTGCCCAACCGCCTGGCCTTCTCCGAAGCCATCGAGCGCTGCGGCGAGGGCGTCTCGCGCGATGTTGAGCACGCCGTCCTTGTCGTCGACATGCTGCGCTTTTCGCGCATCAACGAAAGCATGGGAGGCCTTGCCGGCGACGAACTCCTCATCACCTTCGCCCGCCGCCTGATGTCGGCGCTTCGCACGGGCGACGTACTGTCCCGTACCGGTGGCAATGAATTCGGAATCCTCGTCCAGCTTCGCCGCGGCATCGCCGACGCGATGACGGCCGCTGCCCGCATCCAAGACATCATGGCCGCGCCTTTTCGCATCAGCGATGTCGAGATCCGCGTGGAATGCGCGGTCGGCGTCGCACTGATGATGCCCGGCCAGGACGGCGAAGAACTGTTCCGCAACGCGCAGTTCGCGGTGAAGCAGGCGAAGGCGGCCGGAAAGCCGCAGGTTTATGAGCCGCAACAGGCGACCGAGGCCAAGCGCCGCTTTTCAATCGAGACTGAGCTTCGCCGAGCCCTCGACAAGGATCAGCTCAAGCTATTCTACCAGCCGTTGATTAACCTCTCGACCGGCGAGGTATCGGGCTTCGAAGCGCTTGCCCGCTGGGAGCATGAGGATCGCGGCGAGATCAGCCCGACCGAATTCATTCCCGTTGCCGAGGAATCGGGCCTGATCCTTCAGCTCGGCCGCTGGGCGATGCACAAGGCGGCGCAAACGCTGGCCGACTGGGACGCGAAGGCCGGCGAGCGCGTGCCGTTCAGCCTCGGCGTCAACCTCTCGGCAATCCAGGTCGCCCGGGACGACACGCCCGGCATGGTCGAAAGCGCGCTGAAATCCGCGGGCCTGACCGGCGAGCGCCTGACTCTCGAGCTGACGGAAAGCTCCATCGTCCAGGATCCGGCCCGCGCGACGCGGGTGTTTGACGCGCTCAAGGCGCTCGACGCCACCGTCGCCATGGACGATTTCGGCACCGGCTATTCCAGCCTCGCCTATTTGCAGCGCCTTCCAATCGACGTGCTCAAGATCGATCGCAGCTTCGTATCCGGGATGATGGTCGATCCCGACAGCGTCGCCATCGTCCGCGCCGTCCTTCGCCTCGCCGATGCGCTCGGCATGTCGACGACGGCCGAAGGCATCGAAACCGTTGAGCTCGCGACGACCCTAGCCGCGCTCGGCTGCGACAGCGGGCAAGGCTTCTATTTCGCAAGGCCGCTCGAGCCGGATGCAGCGCTCGAATACTGGAAGTCGCGCCGGCGAGTGTAGGCGGCGCCGCAGCGGGGAGTCTGTGTGCGGCGCTCGCCTACTCCCCCGCTCAGCAGTCCGGATATGTGTCTGCCCACATATTGTCGGCGCTTGAGAAGGTGCTCGTGCTGTTGCTCGCAAGGTCGAGCTTCAGGATCGACACGGCCCCTTTCGGATTCAGATTCCGGCGCTGGTAAAGTAACTCGGTATCGCACCTGAGGACCGGGAAATATCCCGTAGCGAGTCGGGTCGACGAGCCACCATCCGCGGGGAAAAGCGTAATCGCGCCGGTGTCCCAGTCTCCCATCGTATCGACCACGATGCGATCATCTGCGTTGCCGACGTGGAAGTTGCCGTACTTACCCCGGATCGGAAGGTCCGTCGGGGTTCCGCCAGTGGACGGGACGGACCGGAACTGAACCGTCAGGAGAGTCGTGTCGACAGTGTCCGAATAGATGACCCGCGAGCCGTCATGGTTGAACTTTACGTCTGCGAGATACGTAGTGGGCGGAACGACAAGTTTGCGCGCGCCGCTCGCAAGATTATGGACGTACACGGCGCTGTCTCTTGAGTCCTGGTAGACCAAGTCGGTCCCCGCGGGTGAATAATCGACGTAAGCCATGGCAGAGCGACCAAAGTTGACCAACTCTACGTTGCTTGTCGTTCTCGGACCGGTGCTTGTCACTTCATAGGTCAGCAGGCGCAGCGAATTCCCATCGGTGTAGGCCAACTGATTCTTTGATCGGGGCGACAGGCTGATCGAAATGTTGCGGTTGCGAGTGGTCGCCAGAACCGCGGACCCCGTCCCATCGGCTCCAGCCAGCCGGATTTCGCGACCGCCGTTCGGTAGGATGCGCACATAGGCAACTTCGGGGTCCATCGTACCGGTACTCGGTGGCTTTCCCGCCGTCGCCGGAGTTCCGGCGATGACAAGCAACGCGGTGATGGGTGAGATCGCTCGCATGTTTCGCTCCCCTGTTGCACGGGGCTTAAGGGACAGCCTTCCATCCCGACATAATCCAAACGGATTAGCCTTCGGGCAGCGGTCACCGTCGCGCGGCGTCGCCCAGTACGCGCACCAGATCGACCTGCCGGTTCGTGCTCGTCTTGCGGAACAGCGCCTTCAGGTGAACGCGCGCCGTATTGGGGCTCATCCCAAGGCGTGCCGACAGGCTCTCGATCGAATGGCCCTCCAGCAGGGCCGTCGCGATTTCCAGTTCGCGCTGGGTAAGGCCGAACATCTCCGCATGTTCCTCGCCAAGCGCCGGATGCGGGTCGCGTTCGAGGATGCGCACCAGCGCTGCGGGAGCCGGGATCGGCAGATGCTCGAGGAAGCGCGGATAGGGGCTGGCAAGCGCAAACCAGTCGATCTTGCCCGATGGACGACTGATGCGAACGCCGCCGCCGGCGCCTCCGCACAGGTGGGCCTGGATTGCCGGGCGAATGGCCCGTTGAAGCTTCAGGGCGGAGGCTGCCTCGGTCGCGACCAGATGGTGCGATTCACTGTGCAGGCCGTCCGAACAGGCCAGCAATTCCTCGGCACGAGGGCTGAGCGCGACGATGCGGCCTTCGCGATCGAGCGCGATCACTGCACCGCTATCGCGCGAAAAGTCAGGCGGACGGGCGGCGAGACGCACCGCGCGCTCCATGTGCCAGGCATCGGCGTCGTAAACGGCCTCGTAAAGGCGGCCGATGAAGGTCGACAGCCCCTCGTCAAGCGCCATCGCAATCCCCTGTTATCGCTTAGGTATATAACAGAAAATCAATGAGCTGCCATGCCGGCTGAAGCGTGTCCCTAGGTGCACACCCCGGCTCCGAAAGGTTAACGAGGGGTTGAACCGCCTGGCTCGTATGGCCATTGTTCAGCTTGGGCTGGGTAGAGGGATCTTCATGACTTCGACACGTTTCCAACGCATCGCGCTGGCGTCGGCATCCTTGCTGGCCGCTCCGGCCCTTGTTGCCGCCCAGCCGGCTCCCGTTCCGATCGCCGCGACGCAGGCTATCGCCATTCCGACGGCTGGGACGGTCTCGGCCCTGTACGACCAGTTCCGGATCCAGCCGATCTGGTTCAAGGGCGGCGTGCCTTCGACGGCCCTGACGCAGCTTTCGCAGATCCTTCGCCGCGCTCCGGTCGACGGCCTCGCCTCCGGCCCGCAGCTCGCCGATCAGGTCGATGCGGCAGTCCGCGCGACGGCCGGCAATCCGGCTGCCATCAAGAATGCGGAACAGATCGCTTCGGCGGCCTGGGTGCTCTACGTCCAGACGATCAAGCGCCCGACGCCCGGCATGCTCTACGTCTATGACGTTCTCAAGCCGCAGGGCACACGCGGCGACCAGATCCTTCTCGGTGCGGCCAGCGCTCCGAATCTCAGCAATTACCTGACGCAGACCGCTGCGGTGAACCCGATCTATTCGCAGATCCGCGACGCGGAATGGGCTCGCATGCAGGCTGCTGGAACGCTGACTCCGGATCCGAGGATCGTCGCCAACCTCGAACGCGCCCGTTCGATCCCGGCCAAGGGCAAGTTCGTCCTCGTCGATGCTGCCGCGTGGCGCCTCTACATGTACGAAAACGGCGCTCCGGTTGACTCGATGAAGGTCATTGTCGGGAAAAACGAACTGCCGACGCCGATGATCGCCAGCGTGATGTATTACATCACCTACAATCCGTACTGGAACGCGCCGGACCATCTTGTCCGTGGCCCGATCGCCCAAAAGACCTTGGCTGGCGGCAAGAAGTATTTCGACAGCATGGGCTATCAGGTGATGGCCGACTGGACGGCAAATTCGGCCACGGTCCCCTTCGAAA
Organism: Pseudomonadota bacterium; assembly: GCA_023392555.1. GTDB lineage: Bacteria > Pseudomonadota > Alphaproteobacteria > Sphingomonadales > Sphingomonadaceae > Sphingomicrobium. Next base: position 4,552 of record JAEVYW010000010.1, read on the forward strand.
GCGTGAATTGGAAGGACGTGGCCGCGGGCCGGAAGCAGGTTCGCGTTCGCCAGGATCCGGGCCCTAAGAATTTCATGGCCCAGCTGAAATTCCCGTTCCCGAACTCGCAGGATATCTACCTGCACGACACTTCGACGCCCGAACACTTCCGGGACAAGGATTTGGCGCAAAGCAACGGATGCGTCCGGCTCGAGGATGCCAAGCGCTTCGGCCGCTGG
>JAEVYW010000116.1 GCA_023392555.1 Pseudomonadota bacterium
TCCGTGCCGAGCTTGAAGGCGGCTACAAGTGGGCCGAGTTCAAGCGGCTCGAGATCGACGACGGCGAGGGCGGCACCATCGACCTCGACGGTCACACCCGCGCTTACTCGTTCATGGGCAACGCCATGGCCGATTTTGGCAACAATGAGAGCTTCAACTTCTATGTCGGCGCCGGCATCGGCATGGCCTACGTCCGCCATAAATTGGAGCCGGACGAAGACAGCGACTTCGACATCAAGGACAGCAACCTCGCCTGGCAGATCATTGCCGGCGTGCGCGCACCGGTGTTCCGTCACTTCGACGTCGGCGTGAAGTATCGCTACTTCAACGGCGGGCGAGTGAACGACAGCTTCGAAGGCGACAGCGTCCGCACCGGGCGCTGGAAATCGCACAGCCTGCTGGCGAGCCTGATCTACAACTTCGCGGACGTGGCGCCGCCGCCTCCGCCGCCGGTCGTGGTCGCTCCGCCGCCTCCGCCTCCGCCGCCCGCGACGCAGACTTGCCCGGACGGAACGGTGATCCTGGCGAGCGAGGTTTGCCCGGCTCCGCCGCCTCCGCCGCCCCCGCCGCCGCCCGCTCCCGAGCGCGGCTAAAGGGTCGGCAAATGGTGTCTCGCGCCCGGTCCCAAGGCAGGATCGGGTGCGAGATGCCGATTATGCGGTGACCATTCCCAGCCGGTCCTTCGCTGCCGCGAACATGGCCTTGTAGCGCGGCAGATCGCGAACCGGGTCGAGGTCGGGGTCGGCTTCCGAATGTCTCAGGATGGTCGGGCTCTGCACGCGCTCGAAGAAGAGCTTCAGCACGTCCAGTGCTTCTTCCGGATTATTGAGCTCGACGGTCAGCGCGCAGCCGAGGTTGTAGAGAACCGACACATTGTCGGGGTCCAGCAGAAGGGCTCGGTTCACATACTCCTTGGCCTTCTGCACATCGTCCAGAAGAACCAGCGCTGAAGCAGCGCTGGCGAGGGCGGCCGAATTCGCAGGGTCCTTGGCAAGCGCGGCTTCCGCCCGCTCCAACGACATCTTGGCCGCGCGCGCTCGGCCTCCCGTGTCCTTCAGCCCGTAATAGCAGCTCAGAAGCATTCCCGGGCTGTGGAAGTCGGTGGCCATGATCTGGGCCGCCTTTTCGAAGTAGCCGGCCGCCTCCTTCATGCGGCCCTAACGGAACGTCAGCCGGGCCGCCTCGCGGTTAACCTCCCAGGAGTCCGGATCGAGAGCGAGTGCCTTGTCGACCTCCTGATTGGCCTCGTCGACCTTGCCTTCCTGTTCGAGGTAGCGGGCCTTCACGCAGCGGGCTTCGGGAAGGTCGGGATTAAGCGCCAGCGCCCGTTCGGCCGCCGGAAGCGGGTTGTCGTCGAGGCCGTGCCAGAAGCGAAGCTCGGCCTGAGCAAGGGCCATCAAAGCCCAGGCCTGCGCATATTCGGGATCAAGTGCAGTCGCCTGGCGGCAGAGGCGGACGATCGTTTGCTCCTTGCTGATCTCCCCGTAGGTGCCGCTGATCCAGTATTGCCGGGCCTTGAGGTAGATATTGTAGGCGTCGACACTCGCGGTGCCGCGGTTCTCGAGCGCCTTCTTTTCTGCGGGGAGCAGTTTCACCCGAAGCGCCGCGACGATCGCCTTCGAGATCTCGTCCTGGATGGCGAAGATGTCGTTGAGCTCGCGGTCGTAGCGTTCGGCCCAGAGATGGCCGCCGGTCTTGGCGTCGATCAGCTGCGCGGTGATACGCACCCGGCTTCCGGCCTTGCGCACGCTGCCTTCGAGGACGTGGGTGACATCCAGCGCTGCCGCGACGTCCTTCACGTCCATCACCTGATTCTTGAAGGTGAAGGCGGTGTTGCGGGCGATCACGAACAAGGCCGAGACCTTCGACAAATCGGTGATGATGTCCTCGGTGATTCCGTCGCTGAAATATTCCTGCTCCGGATCGCCGCTCATATTGTTGAACGGCAGCACGCAGATGGAGTGCTTTGGCTGCGCTTCGGCGGCGGGCCTCGGGCTGGACGCCGGCGCCTCGTCAGATCCGCAAGTGCGGGCGATGGCGCGGAGCAGCTCGGGCATTTCTGCGGGCGCGCTTCCGTTCCAGTCCGCAAGCGAGATCGCCTGGTACTGGCGAAAGCCCAGTGGCGGGCGCGACGAATCGAGGACCACGGGAACCAGCCGGCCGGAGTCGCGGCCTTCGGCGGCTTCGTCCTGCACCCAGGCGGAATCGAGGGACGATTTCGACCAAAGGACGACAACCGCTTCCGCCTCCTGAAGCGCTTTGTCGATCTCCGTCGCGAAGCGCGATCCGCCGTGAAGCTCGCGGTCCCACCACACATCATGTCCGGAGTCGCCAAGCAGTCCGGCAAGCTGCCGGGCCCTGTCGACGTCAGTGCGCGCGTAGCTCAGAAAAAGCCGGGCCATTGACCCTCCCGCGTTGCGGCGCGGACATTGCTTCTAACCGCCTCTGGGCGCAAGCGATTCCGCTCTTGGAAGCCCTTAGGGCGCGATGACGGTCAGGGCCTTTTTCCGGATGCGGTAGGTCAAAGGCGGCTTGAGCTCGACCGCTTCGCCGTCCAGCGACAGCGAAAGCGTATAGCGGCGGCTGTCCACCTTGAGCTGCTCGAGCGGCGGAAGATGGACGAGGTCGTCCGAACGCGCCCGGCCGACAAGCGCGCGCATCGCAGCCCGAACGAAGCCGAGCCGTGACTTGCTGCGCATGACCATCACGCTCAGCTTGCCATCCTGCAGGGTCTCGCGCCGGCCGGGTGCGGGAAGTGCGACCTGGTAGTCGTTGTTTCCGACGAACAGCAAAGGCGTGTCGAGCTGCGCCTTTTGGCCTTCGACCGTTAGGGTCAGCCGCTGGTGATTGAAGCGGGCGAGGGTCCGGGCCGATGCGACGATCATCGCCAGGCGCTTGCTCCGCCCGAGACGCTTCTGCTGCGTTTCCCGGTCGATGACCATCAGCGGGTAAAGGCCGATCGCGCTATTGTTGATGAAGGTGCGGCCGTTGACCTCGGCAAGGTCCACCTGCTGGCGCCGGCCCGCAGCGATGATGCGGGCCGCCTCGGCAAGATCGAACGGGATTCCGAGGTCGCGCGCGAAGTGATTGAGCGTCCCCATCGGGAGAATGCCAAGCGCCGTGTCGGTTCCCGCCAGCACCCCGGCCGCGGCGCTGATCGAACCGTCGCCGCCTCCGACTACGATCAGCTTCGCACCTTCGGCGACGGCTTGCTCGACCTTCTCCGCGATCCCGCCGCCGGCGAGCAATTCGACCTGCGGCGAGATGCCTGTTCCTTCAAACGCGGCGACGATGCTTTCGCGCTCGTCGCCGGCGCGCGGACCGACGCCGCTCGTTCGATTGATGCAGATGAGGACTTCGCGCGATTGAGCCATTTGCGCCCAACGCTCAGCGGGACGCTCGGGTCAAAACGCGTGTGCAGTCGCGCCGAATTTAACCCGCATTGCCCTCCGGCGTCGGCGCGGCGGCATTGCCGTCGTCCGCGGGGACGGGGGCGCATTCGCCGGTGCGCTTGGCGGTGAAGGTTCGCGTCAGCGCATAGTCGCCCGTGCCCGCCAGATAGGTCGAGGTGCTTACTTCGGCTTCCATCCCGTCGGCGGTGTAGGTGCCGGAGACCGACTGCCGGATCTCGCCCGACGTGCCCTTGCGTGTGCACTTCACGTCCATGCTGAGGCGGCCGCCGCGGATGTACTTGCTTTCGACGGTGCACTGATCGCCGTCTTCCGCGAACAACGCAGGATCGATCTCGCCCGACGCATTGACGCAGCCGGTGCTGGTGCCGGTCGCCTTCTCCTTGAGATTGGTCGCCGGCGTCGTCTTGTCGACCGAGCGCAGGGACGTGACGGTCCAGTTGGCCTGGTACTGGCCAGCGACGGCCTTGTCCGGCGCCTCGGTCGAAGCATTCTCCTGCGGAGCCTCACCGCCGCACGCCGGAACGAACAAAGCTGCGCCCGCAGCAATTACCAGATTACGCATGTCTCTCTCCCCCTTGGCCCGGCGCGGCAACGCAGCGCGCGGATCGCGACGTGACATTATGCGGTTGTTGGCCGGATGCAATCAGCCGTGAACTGGGCCGCCGCGCCATGCGGGAAACGCGCGCTTGCCGGTGCACACTTCGTAAGCTGCCCGAGCAAGCAGCCGCGTGGAATCGAGGATCGGCAAGGGCGACACGTCGGGCGTCACGAGCAGCGGAATTTCGGTGCAGACCAAAGCGACGCCGTCGCAGCCTTCGTCGCGTTTCAGGCGGTCGATGATCTCCACATAGCGGTCGCGCGACGATGCGGTGAAGCGGCCCTCGACCAGCTCGTCGAAGATGATGCGGTCGATGTCGGCGCGCTCGCCTTCATTCGGGAAAACCGGTTCGATCCCGACGGCGGGAAAGGCGCGGCGATAGACCGGCCCGCCCATGGTGAAACGCGTTCCCAGAACGGCGACGCGGGTCATGCCAAGGCCGGCCGCATGCTCGGCAACGACATCACCGATGTTGAGGCCCGGCAAAGGCAGATCCGGCCCATCGCTTTCGAGTGCGATGTGCGCCGTATTGTCGGGGCAGGCGAAAAAGTCGCAGCCGCCGTCGGCAAGCCGCTGCACTCCACGCACGAAGAAAGCGCGAACTGCAGCGTAATCGCCTGCGTCCCACGCGGGCATGACGTGCCCCATCGCCTCGCAATCGAGCATGACGTCGGGGTGCATATGCTGCGCTTCGCGGAACCCGTTGCGGCAGAATTCGAGGAAGCAGAGCGCTGCCCCTTCCGAACTGTGCGCGAGGATTCCGAAGCGCGTCACTCGATCATCGTCTTTCGCTACCGTCGCATGCGCCGACATGCCGGCCCTCGACCGTCATGGTCATGGCGACCGGGCGTTCTTTCAGCTTGCCCGTCATCTTCACGTTCACGTGATACGTCGACAGATCGTAGCTTCCCTCACCCGTGATGAACATGTCGGCGAGTTTGTCGTCGCTGCACTTGCCGATCAGGTGGATCTGGCCAGCCGTAATCATCCCGTTGGGCGTGCACTTGTCGTTCTGACCGACGCTCAGAAAGTGCTTTGCCGGATCCTTCGACTCTGCGGGGCTGATACAAACGAGCTTGGACTTGGGGTCATCCG
>JAEVYW010000292.1 GCA_023392555.1 Pseudomonadota bacterium
CCCGAGTCCCGCTCACGTCCAGCGCAGCGATGGAAATCACCGTCGCCCGGCCCTTTGGCAGCAGGATGCGCCCATTGCTCGTGAACGGCCCGAGCCGCGATTGGCCCGCGGCGCGATAGTCGAAGCCCGCCGCAGTCGGGAGCAGGGACAAACGCACTCCGCGTAGGCCGAGCGTTTCATTCGGACTGTCGAGGAACAGCTCGATCCGCGGCCGCTCGATGTGCCCGTCGAGCGTCATCCGCAGCGGGCCGTATTGCGCCTGGCGCCCGCGCGCGGCGATGTGGAACGTGCCGTCGCGATTGCGCCGCCCCTCGCCGATCAGCCGCAGCTTCGGCGAGAACAATTGCAAATTCGCCAGATGGAGAACGCCGTCGGGCGTCCGCTCGAGGTTCGCCTCGATCCGCGGCAACCCCCCGGTCAGGCTGGCCAAGAAGCTATTGTCGAGCCGCCGCACCCAGGCCTTGCCCGTGCCGATCACTCGCGAGCCCTTGCCGCCCGGACCAGGAACGACGCGCAGGTTCGTCTCGACTTCGACCAGGCCGATCCCGTCGATAAAATATCGCTTCATCCCACCCGACAGCATGACCTCGAAGCGTCCGGTGACGAGGTCGATCAGCAGCGACATCGTGCCGTTGAGCTTAGCGCTGGTCAGCTTGAGCTTATCGCCGCGGACCAGCTTCGGCGTGATCGTCAGCAATCCCTCGATGCGCGCATTTGCCAGGATTGCACCCGCGACATCGCCTACGCCGGTAATCGCCCGCGCCTGAAGTCGCAGCGGCACCCGCATCGGCCACGGCGTCAGCCGCCCGCCTCCATCCGCACGCACGTCGATGAAGCCGGTGTCGTCGAACTTCAGGTTGGGCGAGGTCAGCCGATAGGCATAGCGCGCGGTCGCGTACGGGCCGTCGAGCGTCCACAGCATCCGCACGTTGCGCCCGGTCATGTTGGGGAACAGCGCCGGCGGCTTCAACAAGTCGACGCCGAGCTTGAGCTGTCGATAGGCGCCCTCGGCCAGATCGACCTTGCCCGTCGCAACCGCGCGAAGCGCCGCCGAGCCGAGGGTCAGCTGCCCGCCAAGCACGCGATCGACCAAAGTCGCCTCGCCCTTCACCTTGATCGCCGGCGCGGTCAGCCGCTTCAGCCGCCCATCTAAAAATTGCGACGGCGAAAGCGCACCGCTCAGCCCGTACTTGCCCTTCTCCGCAGTCAGCCGAAGCCGGGCGGTTGGCCGCTTCGACATGTCGAGCGCCGCGCTTCCGCCCCACGAACTCCAGCGCCCATCGCCGGTAATGACGAGGTCGATCGCGCGTTTGGTGCCAAGAAGCGCTGGGACAAGCCCGTCGCCGGGCGACGTCAGCCGCGTCTCGATGTCGAAGCGGTCGCGGTCCGGCTCGGCGTCGAGCTTGAGTACCAGCTGATCGCCGCCACGATCCATCGCCGCGCGCAGATCGACGATCGCCCGTCCGGCATTGATGTCCGCCTTCCCGTAGAGGCTCCCCGCCCGAGCCACGCCGCTGACCGCAGGCGCAAGCTCCAACCGCCGGATCGCAAGCTCCCCGATGTGGATGTCGAACTTGGGCAGGATCGGCCCGCGCCGCCCAGTCGCTTTCAGAGCCGGCAAGCGATGCAATGTGACCCGATCCGACGTCAGCTTGTCGATACGGAGCGCATTCCCAAGCCAGGCCCGCGGCGACCAATCGACGTCGATCTCCGGCGAGGTCAGAAACACGCCGCGCGTATCGAGCACGGCGACGTTCTTCAGCCGCGCCTCGCCAAAGATCGACCCGTCGATGCGCCCGATCCGAATGCGCAGGCCGGACGCCGTCTCGATCTTCGAGATCTGGTCGATGACGAAGCGGTGCCCCGGCGCGGTATCAAGCAGCACAAGCCCGATCGCAGCCAGCGCGATGATCCCAAGCAGGAATACGGCAAGTTCGACTGCCAGCCGCCGCGGCCAGCTGCGCCGGACCCGGATGACCTGCCGCGGCCGCTCCGTTTCGACGGCGACGATTTCAGCCACTTAGAAAGCCTGCCCCAGCGAAACGACGACCGCGAGCCGCGCATCGCCCGACCGGGGGTTGAGCGGCGTTCCGACATCGACGCGGATCGGGCCGAAGCTCGAATAATATCGCGCGCCGACGCCGGCTCCGATCTGCCACTTGCGGAAGTCGGGGACGAGGTCCCCCGTCAGCGTGCCGCCATCGATAAATGGGACGATCCCGAAATTGCCGCCGAATGCCTTGAGCCTGACCCGCGCTTCCAGGGCGAACTCGGCCAGCCCGCGGCCGCCGATCGGATCGCCATCCGCGTCGCGCGGCCCGAGCTGCTGGTAGCCATAACCGCGCACCGACCCGCCGCCGCCCGAGTAGAAGCGCCGCGACGGCGCGATCTGCGACGACTGCGCGCCAAGGATCGTGCCGAGCCGCAGCCGACCTGCGACCACCGTCCCGCTCGAAACCGGGCGGTAGGCGCTCGCATCTAGCTGCACCCGCGCATAGTTGAAGCGGCCGCCGTGCGCCGAAAGCTCCGGGCTGATCCGCCCGCCAAGTCGGAAGCCGTCGGTCGGATCGAGCAGATCGTTGCTGCCGTCGTAGCGAAGGCTCGCCGGAAGTGCGGCGATGAAGAAGGTGCGGGTTTCCTTGGTCGTCGGATCGTCGAACACGCCCCGTTCGTCGGTCGCGAGCACTTCCGCACCGAGGCTGTACGTCCATTTCTTGCGCCAGATGATGTTGCTCTGGCGCTCGATCGCGGCGCCGAGCTGGATCGTTCGCGCCTGATAGGCGTCGCGGTCGACCTTGCTCGCGGCAGCCTGGAGCGAAACGGTCTGGTCGCGGCGGCGGAAGTTGCTCCGGCGGAACTCGACGCCGGCCAGTTGCTCCTTGGTGCCGGCAACGCCGCGCACCGTCAGAGCGCCCTCGGGATTGAAGAAGTTGCGGTGCTGCCAGCTCGCCTCCAGCCGCGCGCCTTCGCCCGTACCGTAGCCAAGCTCGCCCGCGATCGTTCGCATCGGCGCCGGTTCGAGGTGCACCGCAACGTCGACGGTCTGCCGGTCAGCCGAGGGAATCGTCTTCACGTCGGCGGAGGCCACCAGCCCCGTCGCGATCAGCGCACGACGGAGATCGTCGACTTTCGAGCGTTCGTATCGCTGCCCGGCGTGGAAGCGAGCGATGGTCTGGAC
>JAEVYW010000318.1 GCA_023392555.1 Pseudomonadota bacterium
ACGGCTGTCGAAAGCGCGCGTTCTGCGCTGGGGGAGGCGGGAGTCCGGATGCGGCGCCTAACGTTTGTTTTGATTGCTGTGATCGCTGCGATCGTCCTCGCGGCGCTGCTCATATGGGTCACGCTCGACCGCAAGCAGAACAGCCTTGCCACGCAGACTGTAGCGGCGTCGGCGAACAAGGCCATTCCTGCTAAATCGGCGTCACCCGCCGACGATGGCAACTGGACGATGCCGTCGAAGGATTATGCAGCGACGCGCTTCAGCGCGCTCAACCAGATCACGCCGGCGAATGTCGGCAAGCTCAACGTTGCTTTCACCTTCTCCACGGGAACGACCGAAGGCTTCGAAGCGCCGCCGCTGGTCGTCAACAACACGATGTATGTCGTCGCGCCCTGGCCGAACAACGTCTATGCGCTCGACCTGACGAAACCTGGTGCACCGGCGAAATGGACCTACGAGCCGAAGCCGGCTGCTGCGTCCAAAGGCGTCGCTTGCTGCGGTCCAGTCAACCGCGGCGCATTCTATTCCGACGGCAAGCTGTTCATGAACCTGCTGGACGGCCACACCGTCGCGGTCGACGCCAACAGCGGCAAGGAATTGTGGCGTACCAAGGTCGCCGACTTCCAGCGGGGCGAGACGCTGACGATGGCGCCACTCGTTGCCGAAGGCAAAGTGCTGGTCGGCAACTCGGGCGGCGAGATGGGCGTGCGCGGCTGGCTCACCGCGCTCGACGCCGGCAGCGGCAAGATCGCGTGGCGCGCTTACAGCACGGGCCCCGACAAGGACGCCCTGATCGGCCCCGACTACCGCGCGCCCTATCCGCAGGACCAGGGCAAGGACCTCGGCGTCAAAAGCTGGGGGCCGGAGCAGTGGAAGATCGGCGGCGGCACCGTCTGGGGCTGGCTGAGTTACGATCCGGAGCTGAAGCTCGTCTATTACGGCACCGGCAATCCGGGTCCCTGGAATGCCGAGCAAAGACCGGGCGACAATAAGTGGACGGCAAGTGTCCTAGCCCGCGACATTTCGACGGGTCATGCGCGCTGGGCCTATCAAAGTACGCCGCACGACCTGTTCGATCACGACGACATCAATGAATCGCTCCTCGTCGATTGGCCTGCGCCGAATGGGCAGCGGATTCCCGCGCTGATCAGGCCAAGCCGGAACGGATACTTCTACGTTCACGATCGCCGCACTGGCCGCGTCCTCGCAGCCGATCCCTATGGCTACGTGAACGCTTACAAGGGTGTCGATCTGAAGACAGGTCGGCTGATCCCGGTGCCGGAGAAGGAGCCTTCGTCCGGCCGGGTCGTCCGCAACATCTGTCCCGGGCCTCCGGGCGCGAAGGACTGGAACCCCTCGGCGTTCAGCCCGGTCACCGGACTGGTCTACATCCCGCACATCAACATCTGCATGGATATGGGCGTCAAGAACGCCAACTATATCCCCGGCACGCCGTTCGTCGGTGCCGATGTGAAGATGTACGCTGGGCCTGGCGGCAACCGCGGAGTCTTCACTGCGTGGGATCCGGTCGCTCGCCGCAAGGTGTTCGAGATCAAGGAAGACCTGCCGCTGTGGAGCCCGGCGCTCGCCACTGCGGGCGGCATCGTCTTCTACGGCACGATGGATGGCTGGTTCAAAGCCATCGACGGCAAGACCGGCAAGTTGTTGTGGCAGTTCAAGACCGGCAGCGGGATCATCGGCCAGCCCATCAGCTATCGCGGGCCTGACGGGCGCCAGTATATCGCCGTGCCGTCGGGTATCGGCGGATGGGCGGGAGCGATCGTCTCGGCCGACCTCGACCCGCGCGATCCGACCGGCGCCCTGGGCTTTGTCAACGCGACCAAGGACCTCAAGCAACGCACGACCAAAGGCGGGACCGTTTATGTCTTTGCGCTTCCGCAATAGCCTCGTGCCCCTGCTGCTGGTTGCGGCGCTCTGCTCCTGCGATCGTGAGGAGCGGCAGGGGCGGGGCAAGCCGGTGTCGGAAACAGTGCCCACGGCGAGCCCGGATACGGTCTTCCCCGGAACGGAGAAGCTGCCGCCGCTCGATGCGAGGGCCAAGCTCTATGAGCGCAATGCGTCGGCGATTGCGGAAGGGCAGCGCCTCTACAATTGGATGAATTGCGCGGGCTGCCACTTCCACGGGGGCGGCGGAATGGGCGTCGCGTTGATGGACGACAAGTGGCGTTACGGCGGCCGCATCGACCAGATCGTCGCATCGATTGCGGAGGGCCGTCCGAACGGAATGCCCGCGTGGCGCGGCAAGCTCACAGAGCAGCAAATGTGGCAGATCGCGGCCTACGTCCGCAGCCTCTCCGGCCAGGTGCCGAAGGATGCGGTCAGTGCCCGCGCCGACGAAACCAGCAACACGCCGCCGCAAACGCAGGTGAAGCGCGAGCCGATGACGCCCGCGGACTCGGCCGAGCAATGACCGCGCGCCTCTGGATAGTTGCACCCGCTCCGATGATGCTCGCCGGCTGCAACGGTTTCCAGAATGCGATGGGTGGCGACGGGGCGGAAGGCGCGAACTTCGTCAGCCTGTTCAAGCTGTTCATGATCGTCTGCTCGGTCATGTACGTCATCATCGTCGCAGCATTGCTAGTCGCGGTTTGGCGGCGGCGGCGATCGGCGCTGACCGTCGACGATCGACGGCATCACGAAACGTCGCATGTGGTCACGCCGGTCCTGTTCGGGTGGACCGCACTGATCGTCATTGGTCTGACGATCCTTACGGTCGCCAGCTTCCTGACCGATCGTTCGAATGCGGCAAATGCGTACAAACCGGCGATGCACCTGACGGTCACTGCGAACCAGTGGTGGTGGGACGTGCGATACGAGCAGCCGGACGTGTCCAAGACGGTGCGTACCGCAAATGAGATGCACTTGCCCGTCGACACGCCGGTGCATGTCACGCTCAAGTCGAACGACGTGATCCACAGCTTCTGGATCCCGAACCTCGCGGGCAAGCAGGACCTGATCCCGGGACGCATGACCGACGCGCAATTGTTGCCGCGCAAGACGGGCCTTTACCGCGGACAATGCGCGGAATTTTGCGGCGTCCAGCACGCGCAAATGGCGCTCGACGTGACGGTCGAAAGCAAGACTGATTTCGAGCGCTGGTACAGTGCGCAACTTGCCAACGCGAAGCCGCCCACAACGCCGTTGCAGCAGGCCGGTCTTCGTTACTTCACATCGCGCGAATGCGGCGCCTGTCACAACATCAATGGGACACCGGCCGGCGGGCAAGTTGCACCCGACCTCACGCATCTCGCCAGCCGGCGCAGCATCGCCGCCGGCGCGATGCCGATGAACAAGGGCAACCTCTACGGCTGGATCGCCGACCCGCAGTCGCTGAAGCCCGGAAGTCATATGCCGACCGTCGGCCTCGAGCCCGCGGAGCTGCACGCGCTTGTCGCTTATCTGGAGACGCTCAAATGACCATGAGCGCGCTCGAGAAAGCGAAAGCACCGCCGATCGACGTCCCGCGCGACGGGCCGGACCTTACGGGCGCAGCGCTGCAGGCCAAGCTCGGGAAGACCTGGGGCAACCCGCCGGGCATGATCGGCTGGCTGTCGAGCGTCGATCACAAGGACATCGGCCGCCGCTACATCGTCACGGCGCTCGCCTTCCTCGCGTTGGGCGGCGTGCTGGCAATGATCATGCGCTTGCAGTTGGCAAAGCCGGACAACGATCTCGTCGGTGCCGCCCGGTACAACGAGATCTTCACGATGCACGGGACGACGATGATGTTCCTGTTCGCCGTGCCCGTGATGCAGGGGATGAAGGTCTATCTGACGCCGCTGATGCTGGGCACGCGGCAGACGGCGTTCCCGCGGCTCAATGCCTTTTCCTACTGGATGTATCTTGCCGGCGGGTCGCTGCTGTGGGTCGCCTTTGCGCTGAACATCGCGCCTGACATCGGCTGGTTTGCGTATCCGCCATTGTCAGGCCCTCAGTTCGGTGTCGGCAAGCGCGCGGACATCTGGGCGCAGATGGTGACGTTCACCGAGGTCGCGGCGCTTGCAGCGGCGGTCAGCCTCACCGCGACAATCATCAAGCAGCGCGCACCCGGGATGACCTTCGCGCGAATGCCCTTGTTCGTCTGGTCGACGCTCGTTGTCTCGCTGATGGTGATTTTCTCGATGCCGTCAGTGGCGCTCGCTTCAGGCCTGCTGCTGTCGGACCGCCTCGTCGGGACGCATTTCTACAATCCGATGGAGCATGGCGACCCGATCCTGTGGCAGCATCTGTTCTGGTTCTTCGGTCACCCCGAAGTCTACATCATCTTCCTGCCCGCAACCGGCTTCGTCAGCGAGATCGTCGCGACCTTCTCGCGGCGTTCGATCGTCCTTTATCCGATCGTCGTGCTGGCGCTTGTCGGCACCGGAATCCTCGCCTTCGGTCTGTGGGTCCACCACATGTTCGCGACCGGCCTGCCGCGCGTCGGGTACAGTTTCTACACAGCGGCAAGCATCGCTGTTTCGGTTCCGACCGGCATGCAGATCTTCTGCTGGATCGCGACCATGTGGGAAGGCCGCCCGCGGCTCGCAGTACCGATGCTCTACGTCATCGGCTTCATCATCACGTTCGTCATCGGCGGACTGACCGGCGTGATGATCGCAGCGGTCCCGCTCGACCTACAGCTGCACGACACCTACTTCATCGTCGCGCACTTCCATTACGTGCTCATCGGCGGCGCGGTGTTCCCGCTGCTCGGCGCAATCACTTACTGGTACCCGAAGTTCACCGGCCGGATGATGGCGGAAGGGCTCGGCAAGGTCACCTTCTGGATGCTCTTCCTCGGCTTCCAGCTCGCCTTCTTCCCGATGCACCTGGCCGGCATCAACGGCATGCCGCGACGGGTCTACACCTACCCGGCGGGAATGGGGCTTGAGCTTCCGAACATGCTGTCGAGCATCGGTTCGGCGGTCGTCGCGCTCGCGGTCCTGCTGTTCGTGATCAACATGGTGAAGTCGCTTCGCGTCGGCGCACACGCTGCGCCGAACCCGTGGGGCGGATCGACCCTGGAGTGGGCCACTGCATGCCCGCCCGACCGCTACAATTTTCAGCATATCCCCATGGTCTCGAGCGTTTCACCCTTGTGGGACGCGGGCGAGAAACTGCCAGTGGTCCACGGCCTGCGCGTGGAAGACCGCGAAGTGCTCCTAACGA
>JAEVYW010000319.1 GCA_023392555.1 Pseudomonadota bacterium
AGACCGAACATCACCAGCCCCTGAAGCCCGATGCCCCAACCGACGGTGCGATCGGGTATGAAGGCGGCGATGATCAACGTGTAGACCGGCAGGCGCGCCGAGCAGGTCATCAGCGGCGCAACCAGGATCGTCGTCAGTCGGTCCTTCGGGTTCTCGATGGTGCGCGTTGCCATGATGCCGGGAACCGCGCAGGCGAAGCTCGACAGCAACGGAATGAAGGCCCGCCCGGAAAGGCCGGCGCCGTGCATCAACTTGTCCATCAGGAAGGCGGCGCGAACCATATAGCCCGTGCCCTCCAGCAAGAGGATGAAGAGGAACAGAATCAGGATCTGCGGGAGGAAGACGACGACCGCTCCGACGCCGCCGATGACGCCGTCGACGATCAACGACCGCAGCAGCCCGTCCGGCAGGACGGCCTTCGCGCCCTCGGCTACCGCGGCCATCCCCGACTCGATCCAGCCGACCGGCACCTCGCTCCAGGCGAAGACCGCCTGAAACATCACGAACAGGACGATGGCGAGAATGATCGGCCCGACGATCGGATGAAGCAGGATCGAGTCGAGCCGGTGGGTCCAGCGACGCACCGGGCTTTCGCTAACGACCGCCTTGGTTGCGATGTCGCGGGCGCGGCGTTGCAGGCCGAGCAGATCGGAAGGCGTTTCCGGCATCGGCCGGCGGACGGGTCCCGCCAGCATGGTGTCGAGCGCCGATTGAAGCTCGGCAATGCCGCGGCGACGGACTGCGACCGTCTCGATGACCGGGACACCCAGTTCGGCCGCCAGCTTCTGCGGATCGAGCTCAAGGCCATCGCGGCGGGCGAGGTCGACCATGTTGAGCGCGACGATCGTCGGCAGGCCAAGCTCGATCAGCTGGAGAGCGAACCGCAAATGATTGTCGAGGTTTGATGCGTCGAGAACGATGACCAAAGCGTCTGGGGTGCGCTCACCCTTCTGCTTGCCGAGGAGCACATCGCGCGTGACGGCTTCGTCCGGGCTCGCGGGGTCGAGGCTGTAGGCGCCCGGCAAATCGACCAATTCCACCGGCCGACCATCGGCCAGTGTCAGGCGCCCTGACTTCCGCTCCACGGTCACGCCCGGATAATTGCCGACCTTCTGGCGCGCGCCCGTAAGCGCGTTGAACAGGGCGCTCTTGCCGGCATTGGGGCTGCCGACGACCGCCACGAGCGGCAACGGGTTCATGGTCTATTCGGTCGGAACGACGCGTACGGCGCGCGCCTGGATGCGGCGAATGGCGACAGTCATCCGGCCAACCCGAATCGCAAGGGGATCGCGCCCGAACGGGCCAAGGTGCAGCGGCTCCACCGTCACGCCCTCGTCAAAACCGAAATGTTTCAGGCGATTGGACTCGCTTTCCTCGAGAGCCGACCAGTCAATGGAGGCAATCGAGGCGCGCTTCCCGACCTTCAATTGATCGAGCGAGATCGAGTCCGGTTTGAAGTGCGCCGTCATGTTGCAACTGATTATCAATAACGACGGGCTTTGGGAAGGAGCTTGAGCCCTTAGCGCGCCGGATAGCGTAGCCGGCCGAGGAAGCGGCTGACGCTGAAGTGCTCCTGGCCCTGCCATTGCGCCTTGGCTTTCTCGATCTTCATGACGTCATCAATACGCCGGTCGAGGAAGGCGCCCGTCTCCATGAACGCTTCGCTCTGGTCGTCCAGCCAGACAAGTAGGGTCGAAGCATAGACACCGCCGAGCATCAGACGTTTCGTGTAGTGGTTGTAGTCGGTGCTGGTGTCGCCCGCGATGCGCCACATGACGTCGGCGGTGTGCCAGCCGGTCTTCAGCGAGGTCGGAAGGTTCTGCGGCATAGCGAGGATCGACAGCGCGCGGCGGACGGCCTCGCGGGCAGTCTCCATGATCTCCAGCCGTTTCCAGACGATCGCCCGGATCTTCTCGCGGATCTTGAGGCCGGAGAGCCGTTCGGGTGTGAACCACTCCTCGAGCGCGCGATCGACCGCCTCGATGTAGACCTGGACCTTCCCGACCTGATCCTTCGGCATCGCCAGCCGCGCCTGCGCCTGGTCGATGCCGAGCTGCGCGGCCGCAGCATCGACGGCCGCCTGCGTCCAGCCGTCGAACACGGCATTCTCGCCAACTGCCAGCGCCAGCTGACGGCGGATCAGTTCAAGTGGACTCGGCTCATCCATGGCGGCTCAACTCGGCCTGTCTGCTGCTGGTTGCAAGGTCTTGTCCGGCAGCCGGACGAGCAGGAGTGCCGCAGCGATCGCCGCGGCGCCGATCCAGTCCAGTGCTGACAAGGTCTCGCGATACGCCAGCCATCCGATCAACGCCGAGATTGCAGGCTGAGTGAGAAGGGCGAGACCGACGACCAATGGCGGGAAGGTTCCGAGCGCATAAACGAGAAGGCCCTGCCCGACGACCTGGCTTGAGAGCGCGAAGATCAGCAAGGGCGTCCAATCATGCGGCCAGAACTGCTCGCCTGAGGCCAGGCTGATGATCAGTAGAGGCGGGATCGCGAACAGCGTCGCCAGGATCAGCACCGGCACGGGATGGAGCTCACCACGGACGCGCTCGATGAGGACGAGGTAGCCGCCGTAGAGAAGACCTGCGACGAGGGTGAGCAGGTCGCCGCGCACGTGGCGAGCGGACAGTTCGTAGCTGCTGCCCATCAGCAGGCCCGCGCCCACCATCGCAAGGATGATCGCGAGGGCCTGCAAGCCCTTCGGCCAGCGGCGTGCAAGCCACAGCCCCCAGGCGACGAGGACAAAGCTGCCGACATTGCCGAACAGGGTCGCATTGCCGAGCTTGGTCAGCCGGATTCCCGCATTCCATGCCGCCAGATCGAGCGCGTAAAAGGTGGCGGCGCCGAAGATCACCCAGACGAGCGTTTTGCGCGGCCAGTGCGGCCGTTGTTTCACGCCGATGGCGACGATCCATAGGAATGGCAGCGCGATGGTAACCCGCCAAAAGCCGGCTGCGACTGGTCCCGTGTCGGCGAGGCGGACGAGCCAGGGACCGAACGCCAGCGCGACATTGCCGACGAGCAAGGCGGCGAACGCCAGGGGATGATGCGACTTCCGCTCCACGCTGGCGCTGTAGCCGCCGCGCGCCGATTTGCCATGGCCGCTGAAGTTCAGGCGTAGCGCTCGCGAAGATCGAACAGCGTCAGCGCTGCCCGAGCGGCATCGCCGCCTTTGTCACCTTGCTTCGGGTCGGCGCGGACGATGGCCTGCTGCTCGTCTTCGACGGTGAGCACTCCATCGCCGATTGCGAAACCCTGCAGCGTCAGTTCCATCAAGGCGCGTGCGCTTTCCTGCGAGACGATTTCGAAGTGGAAGGTCTCGCCGCGAATCACGACGCCGAGGGCGACGAAGGCGCAGAAGCGGCCGCTCTTGGCTGCAAGCGAAATCGCTGCGGGAAGCTCGAGAGCGCCGGGGACGGTGATCGTCTCATGCTTGTGCCCGGCCGCCTCAATCGCGGCACGTGCGCCTTCGAGGAGCATGTCGTTGAGGTGCGGATAGAAGCGGGCTTCGACGATCAGGATAGTCGCCATGACGTCACTTCACTCCTTCGATCGGGCGTTCTTCAATGATCTCGAGCCCATAACCCGACAGAGCGACCGGCGAGTGATGCGTATTGGTCAACAGCACCATCTGGTGAATGCCGAGCGCCGCGAGGATCTGCGCGCCGATGCCGTAACTGCGGAATTCAGGTCCGGACGCCGGCGGCTTGCCTGATCGCACATCGGCCGACCGGGAAAGCGACCCGGGCGCGGCGGCGTGGAGCGCGACGACGACGCCGGAACCCTCGGCTTCAATCATCCGCATCGCGCCCTGGAGCTGACCGCTGCGCGGCCCCTTTTCACCAAGCACGTCTGCGAACAGGTCGAGGCTGTGCATGCGCACGAGCACGGGGCGGGTCGGATCGAGCGCACCATGAACGAGCGCCAGCTGCTCCTCTCCGGTCGCTTTGTCGCGAAAGACTTGCGCCTGCCATTCGGCGCCCCCGGAGGAGGTGAAGGCGGTCGAGGCCGCCCGCTCCACCATGTGATCCTTTTTCAGGCGGTAGGCGATGAGGTCGCGGATCGTGCCGATCTTGAGGCCGTGCGTGCGCGCGAAGTCCATGAGGTCGTCGAGCCGCGCCATGGACCCGTCGTCACGCATGATCTCGCAGATGACAGCGCTGGGATTGAGGCCAGCCAGGCGCGAAATGTCGACGCCCGCTTCGGTGTGACCGGCGCGAACAAGGACGCCACCGGGACGAGCCACGAGCGGGAAGACGTGACCGGGCGAGACCAGTTCATCTGCGCCGTGCGACGCATCGATCGCAACGGCGACGGTGCGGGCGCGGTCGGCGGCGCTGATTCCGGTCGAAATGCCTTCGCGAGCCTCGATCGAGACAGTG
The DNA here is from genome assembly GCA_023392555.1 of Pseudomonadota bacterium. GTDB lineage: Bacteria > Pseudomonadota > Alphaproteobacteria > Sphingomonadales > Sphingomonadaceae > Sphingomicrobium. The sequence continues at coordinate 4,386 of JAEVYW010000319.1, forward strand.
AACGCCGTCTCGTTGCGGCTGCGATTGGTGTTGGTCATCGGCCGGAGGTCGAGCGTATCGGCGCGCTCCTTGGTCAAGGCGAGGCAGATCAGCCCGCGGCCGTGACGCGCCATGAAATTGATGGCCTCTGGCGTCGCCATCTGGCCGGGAATGACGAGGTCGCCCTCATTCTCGCGGTCGTCATCGTCGACGAGGATGAACATGCGACCGTTGCGGGCCTCGTCGATGATCGCCTCGGTGCCAACCAGCACTTCGGTGTTGCCGCGCTGAAGCAGCTTTTCGAGCCGGACCAAAGTGTCGGCTGTCGGATTCCAGTCGGAATGCCCCAGCTTCCGCAGCGAATTGGGGTGAAGTCCGGCGGCGCGGGCGAGAGCGGCGCGGCTGACCTCGCCGGTTTCGATGATCGCGTTGAGGCGATCGATGAGAGTCGTGCTCATCTGATGCACATATCACATTGCAGTGTGATGAAAAGGAGGAACAGGTTTGTTCCTACTGTGCGCGGGCCGCCAGCATCCGCTCCAGGTACCGCGCAAGCACATCGACTTCGACATTGAGCTGTCGGCCGAGCGCCACGTCGCCAAAGGTCGTCTCCGCGGCCGTGTGCGGAATGATGTTTACGGCAAGAAAGGTGCCGTGATCGTCATCGTCGACCGAATTGACCGTCAATGAAACGCCGTCGAGCGTGATCGAGCCCTTCGCAGCCACTGCCGGGGCCAGTTCCCGCGGAATCCTGACCGCAACCCGCGTCGAATCCCCCTCGGGCGACACACTGACGACCTCACCAACGCCGTCGACATGTCCGGTTACGATGTGCCCGCCGAGCTCGTCGCCCACCCGAAGCGCTCGTTCGAGATTCAGGCGAGCGCCACCGGCCCACATGTCGCGCGCGGTGCGCGACAGAGTTTCGGCCGAGACATCGACGGCGAACCAGTCGTCTCCCTTGTCGACGACCGTCAGGCACACTCCTGAGCAGGCGATCGAGGCGCCCAACGCAACGGTGCCGAGGTCGTAGCCTGTACGGATGCGCAGCCGGAGATCGCCGCGCTCTTCGCGCTCGACGATTTCGCCGAGGTCAGTGATTATGCCTGTGAACATGGGCGGCGCTTAGGCGTCGCGGACCCGCTCGTAAACTTCGAGGCGATCGACGCCGAGCCTGCGGCCGTCGCGTGGCTTCCACTGACCATGAGCGTCGGCGATGGCGTCGAGCCCGACATAGCCGAACGACGACTTGCCCTCACCCACGATGATTGGCGCTCGATAGATCAGGATCCGGTCGACCAGGTCGGCCGCGAGGAACGCGGTTGCCGTTGCCGATCCGCCTTCCACCAGCAAGTCGTTGACGTCATGAAGTCGGCGTACATCCTGCGGAGATTGCAGGATTTCCCAGCCGTCGACCGTCTCGCCATGAGTCAAAAGCGCTCGTCGCGGAGACCATTCCTCCAGGCCAGGCAGACGCACGTCGAGCCTCGGCTGGTCGGCAAGATAGGTGCCGCGGCCGACGAGGATCATGTCGGATTGCGCGCGTTCCAGATGCACGTGCTTGCGCGCGTCCTCGCCGGTGATCCATTTGCTCTCACCCGATGGCAACGCAATCTTGCCGTCGATCGACAGGGCCAGCTTGAGCGTAATCCTGGGGCGCCCGAGCCTGAGCCGCGTCAGCCAGCCGGCGAGCGACTCCTCCGCAGCCTTGCGACCGATGCCGAGCTTCACCTCTATCCCGGCTGCGCGGAGCCGAGCGACCCCCTGCCCGTCAACGCGCTTGTCGGGATCCCGGAGGGCAATCATCACTCGCGTCGGCTTCGCAGCCACGAGCAGGTCTGCGCAGGCGGGCCCGCGCGGGCTCTCATGGGCGCAGGGTTCGAGCGTCGTATAGACGTCTGCGCCCTCCGCCTTCGCTCCAGCCTGTTCCAGAGCGATCGCCTCCGCGTGAGGCCGCCCGCCGGGCGCGGTTGCGCCCCGCCCGATCACCTCTTCCTTTGAAACGATCACGCATCCGACGTTCGGATTGGGCGCCGACCGCCCGCGTGCGCCTTCGCCAAGGCGAACGGCCTCGGCCATGAACCGGCGATCCTGGGCTGCGGTGGTTCCGCTCAAATTCCGAGCTGCTTTTCCAGCTTCTGGAACTGACGCTGGCGTTCCTTCTCCGCCTTCTCCTTGGCCGCCTGATCCCTTTTCTGCTGGGCGATGATCTGCTCGTCGGTGCGGTCGGCCGGCCAACTGTGCGGGTAGACGACTTGCAGCGGCGGCGCCGTGCCGATCTTCGAATCGACGAGGAATTCGATGACGATGATCGCCGTCACCAGAACCGCGAGAAGCGCGCCGATCACCTGCTCACGGCTGCGCTGGCGCATGAAAGCGCGCAGGTCGCTGAATGCGGCGCGAGGGCCGACGGGACGCGGGAACCAACCCATGCCGATCATCTAGAGCTTGCACGGCCCGAGCGCCAGACGGGAGGCTGCCGCGTCGAACAGG
>JAEVYW010000099.1 GCA_023392555.1 Pseudomonadota bacterium
ATATTCGGCCTGCGCCTTCGCAACCGCGAGACGGGCGTCGCTGTCGTCGAGCCGCAGAAGGACGTCGCCCTTCTTCACCAGCTGCGTGTTGACGACGGCAACTTCAGCGACCGCCGCCGACACCAGAGGAGTAACCTGCGCGGAGTCGGCCCCGACATAAGCATTGTCGGTCTCGACATGCCCGGGGTCGTGGAACATCCAGAAGGCGCCACCGATCGCGACCTTCGCCGCGGCCAGGGCCAGGATGACCTTCAGGCGCTTCTTCTTACGAACGCTGTGGGCGGCCTGTTCGGCATCGGGTACGCGCACTTCTTCGAAGTGGTCGGCCTGCTTCAGTTCAGTCGGATCTCTATCAGCCATTGTCTTTTCCCTTTTTGTTCGTGAGGTCAGGCAGCGGCAGGCGGCGCGGGGGTGGCAAAGCCACCGCCGAGAGCGCGGACCAGCTGCACGTCGAGGGTGAAGGCGCGCGCCTCGAGAGTTGCGACGTCGAGCCGCGCTTCGAGGACGCCTTCTTCGGCGGAGAGCACATCGAGATACGTGGACAGGCCGTGCTCGTAGCGTTTGCGGGCGAGGCGATTGGCCTCTTCGAAATCGGCCAGCGCGCGGCGCGAATTGGCAAGCCTGGAGACGAGCATCTTCTGGCTCGTCACGGCGTCGGCCGTTTCATGCAGCGCCTCGATGACTTCGCGATCGTAGAGAGCGACGGCTTCGTCATACTGACCGCGGCGACCGCGGTACTGGCCCTGGAGCGCGCCCCCGAGGAACAAAGGGAGAGAAACCGCGGGGCTCACGCTTCCAAACTGGGAGCCTCCCGAGAACAGATTGCCGAGCCCGAAGGACGACAAGCCGATCAGCGCGCTTAGATTGATGTTGGGATAGAAGGCAGCTTTCGCTTCCTTGATACGGTCGTTAGCGCCCGCGACCCGGGCGCGGGCCGCGGCGATGTCGGGACGGCGAGCAATGAGCTCGATCGAAGCGTCCGCCGGGACGCCCTGGGCCTGCAGCGCACCGACCGCTGGGCGGTCGATCGTCAGCGCTCGGTCCGGACCGTTGCCGACGAGCGCAGCAAGCGCGTTCTTGGTGAGCGCGATCGCTTCGTCGGTCGCCTCGAGATCGGCCTGGGCCTGCGGGATGCGGGCTGCGGACTGCTTCAGCTCGGCACGAGTGTCGAGACCACTCAGCGTCCGCTGCTCGACGAGCTTCGCCGTCTGGGTTCGGATGGCGAGCGCGGACTCAAGCGTGTCGCGCTGCGCATAAAGCGCGGCGAGGTCTGCGTAGGTCGAAGCAATGCCGGTCGTCAGCGCAAGCCGCGCCTCTTCCATCTCGAAGCGTGCGGCGTCGGCGTCGGCATTGGCAGCGCGAAGAGCGGCGCGGTTCTTGCCCCACAGGTCGAGGTCGAGCGACAGGCTGAGACCTGCCGACCCGCTGCTGTTCCACCCGTTGGGGATGGCAGCCGCCGGCATCGCCTGGTTCTGGCTCTGCTTGTTAAGTTCGGGCTGCGCGAAGGCATCGACCGTTGGTTTCAGTGCCGCTCCGGCGCGCTGCGCGAAGCCTTCCGCGGCGCGCATGCGCGCTGCAGCGGCTTCGAGGTCTGGCGAATTGCTCAGCGCTTCGTCGATCAGGCGCGCGAGCTGCGGATCGCGATAGCGGAGCCACCAGCCGTCGGACGGCCATTCGCCTTGCGCGGCAGCAAAAGACTTGGCCGACGCGAACGTAGAAGGCGCCGCCATCTCCGGCTTAGCACCGAGGTTTGGCACAGCCGCGCAAGCGGACAAAAGTATGGGCAGCGAGGCCGCAAGAATGCGCCCGCTGGCTCTCGATCGAGCCATCGAATGTCTCCCTTTTTCAAATGTGACGCGAAACGAATTGGTGTGATAACCGTACTGTATGGTTTAGTTTCGATTCGCGGGCTTGTCAATACCGTACGGTTCGGTATGATTATAGCAGGGGTGTTATTGATTAGGGTGAAGAATGGCTCGACAAAAAACGGCAACGCGGCGCGCGGCGATCATCAAGGCGGCAGCCGAAGCCTTCCTCGAACTTGGATTTGAAAAAACGTCGATGTCGCTGATCGCCGAGCGGCTCGGCGGGTCGAAGGCGACCTTGTACAGCTACTTCAAGTCGAAGGAGGAGCTGCTATTCGCGGTCCTCAACAACGAGATCGACACGAACGCCGCCGCTATACTAGGCACTGCCCTTAACGAACCGGACACGCGCAAGGCGCTCACGATCGTCGGCACCGGTTATCTGATGCAGCGGCTCTCTGAGCGGCCCACGCGATATTTCCGCATGATCTCGGGCCAAGCAGGAAGCAGCGACATCGGCGAGCATTTCTGGAACGGCATACTGAAGCCGGCCTGGATGCTGATGTGCACGAAGATGCAGGAATATATGGACCAGGGACGGCTGCGAGAGGCCGATCCGTGGTATGCCGCAATGCACTTCAAGGGTCTGCTGGAGGGCGACCTCGTCGAGCGCCGTTTACTGGGACACATCCGCGGTGCCGACGCCGAACTGATCAATGCCAACGTGACAAAGGCAGTCGACGTATTCCTGCGCTACTACGGGCCAGAGACATAGACGCGATACAGTCGCCGGCGCTGCGATCGCTGCCGCATGGCTTGCTGGCGCGGGGCTTCCTTGATGCTGGCGGAGACGGAGGGATTCGAACCCTCGGTACGGGAATCCCCCGTACGGCGGTTTAGCAAACCGCTGGTTTCAGCCACTCACCCACGTCTCCGGAAGCGGCCCGCAAGCCGGCGCCTATATAGGCGGCTTTCCTAAGCATCAACCTGAAGGCTCAGCTTTTCGGCCGAACCTCGATCCGCATGTCCAGCCGCATCTCCTCGCCGGGCTGGATGATGCGCATTCCGAGTTCCGGCCACTCAGTCTCGGGAGCATTCAGTGCCGCGTTGGCGTGGGTCACCGGTTCAGCCACGAAAATACCGCCGGCGGCCGGTGAATAGACCTGGAAGAACTCGGCTTGCGGCGACGTCATCTCGATTTCGAACGGCCAGTCGGGATCGCTCATCAGCGCCGTGCCGCTCCAGCCGCCGAAGCCGTTGTCGAGATCCTGTCCGCAGATCGACCGGTCGGCCAGATCGTACCGGCCCGTCGCCGGCACCTTCTCGACCGGCAGCACATTCTCATCGATCGTCCATGCGCTCGTGACCCCGGTCAGAAGTCGCGTCCCAGGACCGCAGTCAAAATAGGGATGCTGGCCTAGCCCGCACGGCATCAGCTCATCCGAATCGTTGCGGCACGAAAGGCCCACGTCGAACACGCCGCCGTTCAGCCAGAACTCCTGACGGGCGGAATAGGCCCAAGGCCATTCGCCGGGCTGGTGACGGTAGGACAGCACCGCCGATGAGGCGTCCGATCGCTCGACCGACCACTCGTTGAGCCAGCCGTCGCCGTGCAGCGGGCTCACGTCGCCGGGCATGTTCGGAGCGATCGACACTTGGCGGTCCCGAAAGGTGAACGAGCCACCGCGAATGCGGTTCACATAAGGAACGAGGGGGAAGCTCGCGGCGTCGAGCACTTTTTCAAGGGGAGTGTGACCGCGGCGCAATACCGGCACGCGCTCTCCGCCAGCAATAGAGGTTAGGGATAAAATTGCTCCGCCAATTGAGGGGCTTAGCTGCAGCTCCAAAAGGCCGGACGACAGGATCAATGGATTGGAAGGCATAGCAAACTGAACCTCAGACGACGAAAATGTTCACAGGTCGGCAACTTCGCTGGGGATAAACCCGCATCGAAGGTTGGCCGGGATTCCGGCGATTGGTATTTAAGCCCCGGGGACCGGGGAGAGGGTCATGGCAAGACGCGTCAAGGATTTCATCGAGGTCAGCGAGTACACTTCGCTCGACCGGCTCATCAACACGCTCACGGCGATCCGGGACAGCTTGCCCGCGGACGCCGAGCCCGAACTCCGCATGAAGGGCGACGACGTTTTCGGGCGCCGGCTGTCGATCAGCTACTTCCGGGAACTGACAGCCGAGGAAGCGACGCTCGACGCGCGCTACTCGACCAACGACCTCCCGCCGAAGGACGCGGAGATCGAAGCGCTTCGCGAACAGCTCGACGGTGTCGATTTCGAGCGCAGCAATAATGTTGCCCAGCGTCGGATCCGCCGCGTAGCCTGAGCGCTGCCCGGCGGTCACCGGCCGCCTACCATTCGGCGAAGCTGCCATCCTCCTGGCGCCAGATCGGGTTGCGCCAGCGATGCCTGTCCTTGTGCAGGTCGCGCACGACATCCTCA
>JAEVYW010000172.1 GCA_023392555.1 Pseudomonadota bacterium
AAATAGGGCTGGTTGCCCGTCGCTGAGCCACAATAAACGGCAAGCCGCTTGATGTTGTTCACAGCCCCGCCAGCTCCTTCAGATTCGCCTCGGGCCGCGCGCCGAAGTGCGAGATGATCTCGGCTGCGCAGATGGCGCCGACTTCCAGGCTGCGCCGAAGATCGTGACCGCGGCAGCGTCCGGCGAGGAACCCGGCGGCGAACAGGTCGCCTGCGCCCGTCGTGTCCACGACCTGCGGCACGGGGGCAGGGGGTATCTCGACGCTTGCGCCGTCGTGGATCCCCAATGCGCCTTTTTCGCCGCGAGTGATGATCAGCGTTTCGACTTTCGCGGAAAGCGCTGCGACCGCGGCTTCCAGGTCGCGCTCGCGAGTGAGCTGAAGCGCCTCATTGTCGTTCATGAACAACAGGTCGACGCCCCCGCTGCCGATCATCTCGTTGAGAGCCTCTCGGCGACCGGGCAGGCAGACGCTTTCGGACAATGTGAAGGCGACCTTCGGCCCGGCCTCGCGCGCAATCTCGATCGCCCTGACCAAAGTCTGCCGCGGGAGCTCGGGACCCCAGAGATACCCTTCGAGCATCAGCACCGATGCCGAGGCGATCATTTCCTCGTCCAGGGCTTCGGGCCGCAGCTGGTGCGACGCGCCGGGGCAGGTGTTCATGGTCCGCTGCCCGTCCGGCGTCACCAGGATAAGGCATCGTCCGGTCGGGGGCGGGGCTGTGAGCGCCGGCGTTTCGAAGCGAACGCCGAGCGAGGTCATGTCATGTGCGAAGATGTCGCCAAGCTGGTCGTTCGACACCTGCCCGACGAATGCAACATTCAGCCCAAGTGCCGCGGCGCTGGCCATGCTGTTCGCAGCCGATCCTCCGCTGACCTCCCGGGCCGGGCCCATGGCCGAATAGAGCTGGTCGGCTCGCTCGGTCGTCAGCAATTGCATGCCGCCCTTCGGAAGGCCCTGCGCTTCGATGAACGCATCGTCGGTGGTCGCGATGACGTCGACGAGTGCGTCACCGATCGCGACGATATCAAGTTGGGGAGAAGTCACGCGGCGCCGCCTAGCGGTTGGCTGCGCGCGCGGTCAACGGCGGTGGCTTGCGCCCGAAGCGAAAGCCGCTACCCCTGCCGCCCATGACGTCTGAGGTCCAAGCAGCGGCGAACGAGCCGCAATCGTCCGCGACTGGCATTTCGAAGTCGCTCTTCGCGCTCGCCATCTTCTACGGCGGCATGGTCTGCATCGCCGGAGTGCTCGGAAACAAGCAGGTCGCTTTGGGTCCGCTTGCGGTGGAGGCAGGCATCTTCGCCTTCCTGCTGCTCGTCGTCACATCGAGCGCGGTCGCGGAGTTGCACGGCCGTTCGATTGCCAACCGGCTGGTTCTGATCGGCTTCGTACCTTTGCTCGTGTCGCTTGCTCTCAGCGTCCTCGTCCTTGCCGTGCCGGCGTCTCCGGAAATGGATCCGCAGCGGCTGTCGGCGTTCGAAACGATCATGGGCAGCACGCCGCGAATCTGGCTCGGCGGAATCCTCGCCTACGGCATCTCTACCTTCCTCAACGTGACGATCTTCAGCCGCCTGAAGTCGAGCGAGGGCTCACGCTTGCTGTGGCTGCGCGCCGGCGTCGCGAGCGTGCTGAGCCAGATCGTCGATACGCTCATCTTCATCACGGTGTCCTTCTACGGCGTGTTCCCGATTGCCGAGCTGCTGATGGGCCAGATGATCGCGAAGGTGGTGCTGTCGGCAGTGCTCGTTCCGCCCGCCGTCTACCTTTTCGTTGCGCTTGGGAGACACCTCGACCGCAACGGCTGATCTGAGTCGGCTTAACGGTTGAAATCGCGGCGCTGATTTGCTGAAGCGCTACCCGAGTCGCGGGGGGTCGCCACTCACCTAGAGTGTCCAGTCTGCAACAGTTTGGGACCGAACATGACAGCGCACGCCGCTGTCACCAGACAGTCTCAAACTGCTACTAGGCTGCCCCCGCGCTTGGATTGAACTGCGCCTTATCCACTGATCCCGGGGGATTATTTCCGTGAAAAAGTTGTTTCTGCTTTGCTCGACGGCTGCCTGTGTCATGCCGACCGCCGCCTATGCCCAGTCGACCGGCTCGGTTGATTTCGAAAAGGACACGATCGTCGTCACCGGCACCCGCGCCCGCGACGTCGGCGGAGTCCAGGCGCCCGACGCCACCAAGGCGAAGTCGGTCCTGACCCAGGAAATCATCAGCCGCAGCGGCCCCGGCCAGACGGTCCTCGCCACGATCAACGTCGTCCCGGGCGTCAGCTTCCAGACCAACGATGCCTACGGCAACGCCGGCGGCACGCTCACCATGCGCGGCTTCGATTCGACGCGTATCAGCTACACGCTCGACGGCATCCAGCTGAACGACAGCGGCAACTACAACATCTACTCGAACTTCTCGATCGACCCGGAACTCATCGAGCAGGTCAACGTCAACCTCGGCTCGACCGACGTCGACAGCCCGACCGCTTCGGCAGTCGGCGGCACCATCAACCAGCGCACGCTGACCCCGTCCAAGACCCGCGGCGGCCTGATCAATGCGTCGCTCGGTGCGTACAATTACCGTCGTTTCTTCGGCAAGTTCGAGCTCGGCGAGTTCACTCCGTGGGGCACGCGCGCGTTCGTCGCTGCCAGCACATCGAAGTACGACAACCCCTTCAACAATTACGGCAAGCTCGATCGTCAGCAGTACAACGCGAAGATCTGGCAGCCTGTCGGCGGCAGCGGCGACTTCGTCTCGATCGCGGGCCGCTACAACCAGGACCGGAACAACTTCTTCGGTTCGCTCCCGCTCCGCTGGGACACGGTCAATGCGGACGGCACGCCGCGCGTCGTCGGTTCGGGAACCAACAACCGCTTCCCGCGCAACAACGACGAGCGTGAGTACAACATCGCTTATCCGTGTGTGACCGACCAGCCCCAGGCCGGCGTCGCCGACACCGTTAATGCCTGCGGCACGGAGTTCGACCGTCGCTACAACCCGTCGAACAGCGTCAACATCCGCGGCAACTCGCGCTTCACCCTCATGGACGGCCTCGTCCTGACGGTGGACCCGAGCTACCAGTACACCAAGGCCAACGGCGGCGGCACGACCAACACCACGTCGAGCCAGGCGCGCGAATATGGCTATGACATCAATCCGGCCCTGGTCGGAACGACCGCCCGTTCGAACTGCTCGACTGCAGCGCCGAACCCGAACATCACCTGCGTCGGCGGCTTCTTCGGCGGTGCGCCTTACTTCAACGGCGTCGACCTGAACGGCGACGGCGACACGCGCGATCTCGTAACCCTGCTGACGCCCAGCCAGACCCGTACCCGCCGCTACGCCGCGGTTGCCGGCCTGCGCTACGACATCAACGACGCGCACACCGTCCGTGTCTCCTACACGCACGATTATTCGAACCACCGTCAGACCGGCGAAGTCGGCGCTCTCAAGCGTAACGGCGAGCCCTACGACGTCTTCCCGATCAACGATCCGCTGGTCGCGAAGTCGGGCGTTCCGCTCCAGAAGCGCGACCGTCAGTCCTATGCGATCCTGAACAAGTTCGCGGCGGAATATCGTGGCG
>JAEVYW010000205.1 GCA_023392555.1 Pseudomonadota bacterium
GCACAGCAGGGTGGTCTGCATGAGCACATGGTGCCGCTGATCGGCCTGTCGATTGCCTACATCCTGCTGGCCGGCCTGATCATCGCCGCCATCACCGGCTACATGGCGGGCCTGATCGGCGCGTCGAACAGCCCCGTGTCGGGCGTCGGCATCATGACCGCGCTCGGCATTTCGCTCATCCTCGCTGCTTTGTTCGGCGGTTCGAGCCCCGCCGCGGCGAACAGCATCGTGGCCTTTGCCCTCATCGTCACCGCGGTCATCTTCGGCGTTGCGACAATCTCCAACGACAATCTTCAGGATCTGAAGACCGGCCAACTGGTCGGCGCCACGCCGTGGCGGCAGCAGGCGGCGCTGATCATCGGCGTCATCTTCGGCGCCCTCGTCATCCCGCCGATCCTCAACCTGATGAACAGCGCCTTCGGCTTCGTGGGCGTTCCGGGTGCGGGTGAGAACGCGCTCAACGCGCCCCAGGCCGCGCTCATCTCGGGGATCACCAAGGGCATCATCGGTGGCGACCTCGACTGGTCGCTGATTGGCCGCGGAGCGATGATCGGCGTCGCCGCCGTGATCGTCGACGAGGTGCTCAAGCGCACGTCCGGCGGCAAGTACAGCCTGCCGCCGCTCGCGGTCGGCATGGGCATGTACCTGCCGATGGAAGTCGACCTGCTCGTCGTCGTCGGCGCCACGCTTGGCTATCTCTACAACCGCTGGGCCACCTTGCAGTCCAACCCCGCCTTCGCGGAGCGGATCGGAACGCTGATGGCGACCGGCCTGATCGTCGGCGAAAGCCTGATGGGCGTGGTCTACGCAGGCCTCGTCGCGGCCGCGGAAAAGGCTGGCAGCGAGGACAGCGCCGCCGTGCTTGCAGTGTTCGGCGAGAACCCGTGGGCGATCCCGCTCGCGGTTGTGCTGTTCAGCGCCTCGATCGTCTATTTGTACATCTGGACTCGCGGGAAGGCTCGCAACGCACCGCTCAACGACGAGCCCGTCGCCGACGTGCAGGGGGCGGTTCGCTAAGCTATCCGCGGCCGCGGTAGGGCTGAACCCCCTGGTCGGGCAGCCATAGCCCGTCCGGGGCAACGCCCGACTGCCAGAAGACGTCGATCGGAATGCCGCCGCGCGGGTACCAATAGCCGCCGATGCGCAGCCATTGCGGCTTCATCTCATCGAACAGCCGCTGGCCGATGCCCACGGTCACGTCCTCATGGAAACCGCAATGATTGCGGAACGAGCCGAGAAACAGCTTGAGGCTCTTGCTCTCGACGATCTGCTCGCCCGGCGCATAGTCGATGACGAGGTGCGCGAAATCCGGCTGGCCCGTCACGGGGCAAAGCGACGTGAACTCCGGAGCCGCGAAACGCACGAGATACAGCGACCCCGGCCGCGGGTTGGGCACATAGTCGAGCCTCGCCTCATCAGGCGATGCGGGGAGCGGCGTCTGCTTGCCGAGCTGGGTCGTTTCAACCATCGCGCGGCGCCCTAGCAGGCGTAACGGTTCCCGCCTATCCTTCGCCGATGGACGACCTCGTCTCGACCGCCTGGCTGGCCGCAAACCTTAACGCAGCCGACGTCGTCCCCGTGGATGCCACCTGGTTCATGTCCTCGTCGGGGCGCAACGCGCGCGCTGAGTTCGCCGAAGTCCATATCCCGGGCGCGCGCTTCTTCGACATCGATGCCGTGTCCGACACGAGCCACCCCGCCCCTCATATGCTTCCGAGCGCCGAAGACTTTGCCAAGGCCATGACCGTCGCCGGCATCGGCAGCAAGAATCGCATCGTCGTTTACGACAACTCGCCGCTTCGGACGGCCGTGCGCGCATGGTTCATGCTTCGCCACTTCGGCGCCGAGCAGGTCGCGGTCCTCGACGGCGGCCTGGGCAAATGGCTCGCTGAAGGGCGCCCGACCGAGAACGGTGAGCCCCGCAATCGTTCCGCACGGTTCGAAGCGAACGAGCGGCCGGGTGAAGTCGTCAGCCTGAAGCAGGTTCGCGCCGGCCTTGGCGTGCCGCTGGTCGACGCACGCGGCCGCGCTCGCTTCGAAGGCACTGAGGCGGACCCGCGCCCCGGAGTAGGCTCCGGCCACATCCCCGGCTCGCGCAACCTGCCCTATGCCGAACTTTACAATCCCGACGGCACCATGAAATCGCGGGAGGAAATCAGGCGGTTGTTCCTCGGAGCCGGAGTCGATGCCGAAAGGCCGTTCGTCGCCACTTGCGGGTCGGGCGTCACCGCGAATTCACTGATCCTCGCCGCGCGACTGCTCGGCAACCGCGACACGCGGCTCTACGACGGAAGCTGGAGCGAATGGGGCGCCGATCCAACGACGCCCAAGGACGTCGGCGCGCCCTAGCGCTTGAGCAGGTCGGACAGGTCCTCAAGGCCTTCGCGGATCGTCTCGGCGACCTGCCAAACCGCAGCCTGGTTCGCGTCGTGACCCGCAGCACGAGCACCGACAACCGCTTCCAGACCGGCCGCGGCAGCTCCGATCACCCGCTCCGACCGCGCATCGAAGCAGCGGCGAACGGGCTCGCTGGCCTCCTCGATCAGCGCGAAATCCTCAAGGTCGTCAGACGGACCGTGACCGCTGCCTTCTAGAAGGCGCAATGCACGCTTGAGCCCGGCGACACGCGCCGCAACTTCACCGCTGAGCGGAACCGCTTCGGCGGCGTCGATCGAAAGCAGATGGATCATGTCCGCACTTTTCGGCGCGGATGGTCAACAATTCGTGAAGGCGCTTAGGCCGCCTGCGAATTATCGAGGTCGCGCAGGATCCAGCCGCGCTGCGGGATCGTCTCGATGAATTCCGCCCCGCCCGACGCGCTGCGCAGCTTCTTGCGAAGCTTCGAGATGAACACGTCGATGATCTTCGGCTGCGGCTGATCGTCGGCGCGGCGATATAGATGCTTAAGAAGCATTGCCCGCGTGACGACATTGTTGCGGGCGAAGGCCAGCAGCTCCAGCACGCGATATTCCATCTCGGTGATGCCGATCGGATGGCCGTCGATGCGGATCAGCCGCTGGACCTGGTCGACCGACAGGCGGCCGCCGCACAGCGTCTCGGGCATGTCGCCGCCCGACGCCTTCAGCGACGTCAGCAGCTTCGACGCCGCTTCCTCGCTATCCTCCGGCGACAGGCGCCGCGG
>JAEVYW010000211.1 GCA_023392555.1 Pseudomonadota bacterium
AAGGGCTCGGCCGCTTCGCTGCGCAACGGCGGCGCCCGCGTGCTGGTCACCGAGATCGACCCGATCTGCGCTCTACAGGCGGCGATGGAGGGCTATGAGGTCGTGACGATGGAGGAGGCCGCGAGCCGCGCCGACATCTTCGTCACCGCCACCGGCAATGCCGACGTCATCACGCTCGATCACATGCGGGCGATGAAGAACATGGCGATCGTCTGCAACATCGGCCACTTCGACAGCGAGATCCAGATCGGCGCGCTCAGCAACATGAAGTGGACCGAGATCAAGCCGCAGGTCGACGAGGTCGAGTTCCCGGACGGCAAGAAGATCATCGTTCTCGCCAAGGGCCGCCTTGTGAACCTCGGCTGCGCCACCGGCCACCCGAGCTTCGTCATGTCGTCCAGCTTCACCAACCAGACGCTGGCCCAGATCGAGCTCTGGACCAAGTCGGACCAGTATAAGAACGACGTCTATGTTCTTCCGAAGCATCTCGACGAGAAGGTCGCCGCGCTTCACCTCGAGAAGCTCGGCGTGAAGCTGACCACCCTGACCGAGAAGCAGGCCGCCTATATCGGCGTCCCGCAGCAGGGCCCGTTCAAGCCGGACCATTACCGCTACTGAGCGGCGCTGCCTCGATCCATAGAGAGCAAAGAAAAAGCCGGCGACCGCGAGGTCGCCGGCTTTCCTTTTGGTGCCGTTGGCGCTTCGGTCAGAAGCGCGCCCGGGCGTTGACGAAGAAGGTCCGGCCGCGGACGTCGTAGCCGGAATAGAGCGGCGCGTTGCCGGCGCCCATCGTCGTCCAGTCGGCCGAGATGGTCGGCGGCTCCTCGTCGAAGATGTTCCGGACGCCGAGGGTGAGGCCGTAGCGCTCGGTCTCGTACCGGATCGACGCCGAATGGAGGAAATAGTCGCGCGTCTGGAGGTCGTACCGTTGCTCGGTGAAGCCGAACAGGGCTGCACGCTCCTCGCTGCTCGTTGCGCCGACCCACTCCACGCCCCAGCGGAAGTTCCACGGGCCCCAGCTGTAGGCCGCGTCGAACGTGCCGGTCCACTCCGGGTTGAAGAGGAAGCCGATGACGTCGACGATCGGGTCGGTCGGGAAGGTGCGGTTGTAGCGCTCCAGGAACTGGGTCATCTGCGCGCCGAGCCGGAGACGGCCCGGGCCGAGATCGCGAGAATAACGGAGCGTGTAGTCGATACCCTCGACCTTGGCCGTCGAGATGTTCACGAAGCTCTGGATGACGGTCAGGTTGCCGGTGCCCGGGCCGGTATACGGCGTACGGGTGATGAGGCCCGTGTCGCAGGTCGTGCGCTGGTCGTTATTGTAGCACTGGGCGAGAACGTTGGCCGCGCTGAGCTGGCTGACGCCGTTGTCGATCTTGACGTTGAAATAATCGACCGCGACCGAGAGGTTGCCGAACGCCGGACCGAAGCGCGGCTCGAGAACCACGCCGAAGGTCAGGTTGTCGGACGTCTCGGCCTCGAGGCCGGCAGCAGCGCCGCCGAGACCGATCACCGTGATGCTGCTGTTCTGGGTGAAGCCGATGGGGAGGCCTTCCTGCTGGCAGCGCTGGAGGACGAGTGGGCTCGTCGTCTGCTGCAGGTTGTGGCACGGATCCCCCTGGTTGGAGAGGAAGCCCGAGGTCGCGCCGAGGAACTGCTCGTAGAGCGCCGGGGCGCGGTACGAGGTGCCGTAGCTGCCGCGGAACGAAATCTCGCGGATCGGCGACAGCAGAGCGCCGATCTTCCACGTTTCCTGGCCGCCATAGGACTCATACTCGGTGTAGCGGGCAGAACCGTTGATCGTGAACTCGTGGATGAACGAGTTGCGGACCACCGGGATTTCGACTTCGCCGAACAGCTCCCAGACCGAGTCGGAACCGCGGGTGATGGTCGACGAGGTAAAGCCGTAGAGGTTGTTGCGCTGGCTGTCCTCGGCCGGGGTGTCGTCGATGCTGGCATCGCGATACTCGATGCCGAGCGCCACCTGGACTTCGCCGGCAGGCAGCCGGAAGATCGGACCGTCGACCGTGAAGTTCGCAGTGAACTCGCGGAAGGCGGTGTGGCCGGTCACCGGGGCGGTGACGTAGTCGAACCACGGGCCCCGCAAATTGCTGCCGCCGGCGACGATCGCCGGAGTCAGCGCCGGAGCGGCGACGCAGCCGCCGACCGGGTTGCGGCATACGAAACCGCTACCGCTCGCGACGACGTCGAAGCTCTGCGCCAGACGATCGGCGAGGATCAGATCGGTCGTATAGTCCGAATCCGACCAAGTCTTGCCGAAGAAGGCGTCGTAATTCCAGCCGTCCAACAGAAACTCGCCGCGGATTCCGCCGTTGAGACGGACGAAGTCGACCGTCTGGTAATTGTCGTAATTGCCGTAGTCCGCGAAGACGCGGATTCCGGTGCTGTAGGGAACCTGCCCCCCCGGCGCGAGGAACGCCGTCGAGAAACGCAGGCCCACCGGAATCAGCGGGCTCCCGAGCGGATAGTCCATCGTGAACTGACGGTTTCCGACCTGGCGCGAATTGCGGCGGTTGAGCAGCAGGCTGGCATAGATCTCGGCATTGCCGAGAATGCCGGCATCGTAGGTGACCTGGCCGTAGCCGGTGTAGATCTCGACGCCGGACAGCACGTCCCTGTTGAGGGCCGAGCCCGGGAACGTGTCGCGGATGTTCGTGCTGAGGCTGCCGCCGCCGACGCACTCGTAACCCGGGAGCGCGCCGCCGGCGCCCGCGAGCGGACGGAAGCGGTTGCAGACTCCGGTATAGCCGGCGGGCACGCCGGGCGCGAGAACGACGGTGTTACCTGCGAGGTTGGGCGTGCCGATCGTGTTGATGGTGACGCCGCCATTTTCGAGCGGGAAGCACTGGACCTGACCGGTGCGCGGATTGATGAAGTCGGCAGCGCCGAAGTCCTCGCCGTTGGTGCCGTAGCGGCCGGTCGGACAGCGCGCCCAGTCGAGGTCTGCGACGGTGATTCGGTCGCGATAGAAATACTCCAGCGATCCGGACACGTCGAACCGGTTGGCGGAAAAGCCGCCGACGACGGACGCGCGGTAGGACGTGCCGCTACCATGGCCCGGAGCGTTGACCTGGCCTTCGATGGTGAGGCCGTCCACGCGCGCGCGGGTGACGATGTTGATGACGCCCGCGATCGCGTCCGAACCGTAGATCGACGAGGCGCCGGTATTGAGGATCTCGATCCGGTCGATCATCGCGTTCGGAAGCACGTTGAGGTCGGCCGAGCCGACCGAGCCGCGCGAACCGGCCGGAGCGACGCGGCGGCCGTTCAGCAGGACCAGCGTGCGGGTGGTGCCGAGGCCGCGGAGCGAGATGGTGTTCACGCCGGGGCCGCCGGCGACGACGAAGCCGCCAAATTGATCGTTGATCTGCGAGGTGCCGCCGGTGACCGCGGTGCTCTGAAGGATCTCGGCGGTCGAGTTGAAGCCCGCCTGGGTCGCCTCGTCGCGCGTGATCAGCTGGATCGAGTCCGGCGTGTTGAACTGGTTGCGGCGGATCCGCGAGCCGACGACGAGGATTGCGTCGCCGGAGCTGGTCGCGCGCGTGCCGGGAGTGGCGACGGTGCCCGCTTGGGTTGCGTCGGAATCCGGGCAATTGGCGGCGTCCACCTGGTCGGACGGGACCGCGCACGGATCGCTCCCTGGGGGCACCGGCTGCGGAGCCTGTGCATGAGCGGGCGATCCCGCGGCGACGGTCAGGGCCAGGGCCGAGACGGTAAAGGCCAAGGCCCGGGAGGGTGAGATCAGGCGCATGAATCGTTCCCCTGTACTTTCGATAGCCGGAGGGTTGTTGCCGATCACGGCTCCAAAGAAAACGGCTTTTAGGCGCCGCATCTTAGTAGAAAGTCGAATGTGCTATTAATGTCACATTCATGCAACAGACCTGCCCCGTACCGGCCTTGACATCATTGGAATCAAAGGCGAAAGCGGCGCCGCCCGAACCGATCGGCCGAGGATAACACGTTAGATCAATACCTTCAGAGCGACGTGGTCCTTGCCGTCCGTGCCTTGCCGAGCCTGCGTCGGATCACCTGATATTTGCAAAAGCTCCGCACGGCTATCGCTATGCCAGGAACTATTAGCACTATATTGCTAAATATTACGCGCATACCCCGGTATATAACCCAAGTTACCGATTTACCCTGTCAAGTGCGGAAAATACGGTAGCCGGCAACGATGCGGGGAAGCTTTGTGGCATTATTGCCACAGGACATGGCTTCTTCGCCTGATCGCCACGAAAGGCGTTCCCTTTACAGGACCGATGGGCAACAACCCCCGCGCTATCGACCGTTCCGAGAGGGTACATCTATGCGCCTGATTTCCACCTCCAAGGCATTGGCGTTCACCGCCTCCGCTTTGGCACTGACTGTTGCCGTAGGCTCCCCGGCCTATGCACAGGCTCCCGAGCCTGTGACTCCGGGCGAGGATCCCTGCGTCGCCCCGGCCACCCTGGCCGATTCCGCCAACTGCCCGACCGACGAGCAGGGCCAGCTGGCCGCTCCGGGCACGCAGGCTTCGAGCGGCGGCGACGCCATCCTCGTCGTCGGCTCGCGCATTCGCCGCAACCAGTTCAACACGCCGG
>JAEVYW010000221.1 GCA_023392555.1 Pseudomonadota bacterium
CCGCCATTGACGATGTTCATCATCGGCACCGGCAACAGGCTGGCGTCAAGTCCGCCGACGTAGCGGTACAGCGGCATTCCGACTGCGTCCGCTGCAGCCTTGGCCGTCGCGAGGCTCACGCCCAGAATCGCATTGGCGCCGAGCCGTCCTTTATTGGCCGTCTCGTCCAGTTCGATCATCAGCCGGTCGATCTCGGCCTGCTCCTCGGCATCGAAACCGATGACGGCGTCGGCGATCTCGCCATTCACGGCCTCGATCGCCTTTTCGACGCCCTTGCCGCCCCAGCGGCTCTTGTCCCCGTCGCGAAGCTCGACCGCTTCATGAGCGCCGGTCGATGCGCCCGACGGCACCGCTGCGCGGCCCATCGATCCGTCTTCCAGGGTCACGTCCACCTCTACCGTCGGGTTGCCCCGGCTATCGAGGATCTGGCGCGCGTGGACGTCGACGATGGCGGTCATGGAATTCTCTCTTCCGGAGGCGTAATGAATGAGTGGATGCCGCGACCTATAGGACAGGCGGCGGGCCGTGCAACTTTCGCTTCGGTGGGTAGGAACGCGCTCCGCTTGGCCTTCGTTGAGGCGGGAAAAGGAGGACTCGCATATGGGCGACAACAGAACTGACCTTCCCGAAGGCACGGACACGATCATCACCGGCGCCGAGGATCTCGATACCAGCTCCGCAAATCTGGGCACGACGTCGGGCACCGGCAGCGACACTGGCACCGACACCGGCGCGCTGGCCGAAACGGGATCGCGCCGTTCGGCCTTCACCGACAAGCTCCGCTCCGGCAGCGACAAGCTCTCGGGCCAGGCCGCCGACAAGGCGCGCGGGCTCGTCGGACAGGGTCTCGAGCGTGGCGCCGAAGCTCTCGGAAATGTCAGCAGGCTGGTCGGCGACACCGCAACAGGCCTCGATGAGCGCCTGGGCGAAGAATATGGCGAATATGCCCGCAGGGCCGCGTCGGCGATCGAGAATGCCGCGAACAGCCTCGCCTCCAAGGACCCCGACGAGCTGATCGACGACACGCGGGAATTCGTTCGCCGCAGCCCCGGAGTCGCTCTTGCCGGTGCCGCGATCGTCGGCTTCGCGCTTGCGCGTCTGGTAAAGACCGGGCTCGACAGCGGCCGCGGCCGTAGCGACGACGAAGCCTGACGCTGCGAGGGCTCGCATGCTGAAGCCGACGGACCCAGCGGGCCTGCCGCCGATACCGGACGATGAACGTCCGATCGGCGAGCTCGTCCACGAGCTGATTGAGAACGGAAAGGCCTACGCCAAGGCCGAGGTCAACGTCGTCAAGGCGATGGCCACCTCGAAGGTCAGCGCGGTCAAGACGCCGGCGATTCTGTTCGGCGCCGCCTACCTCCTGCTCAACGCCGCCATCGTCGCACTGGCGGTCGGCGTTGCGCTGGGGCTTGCGACCGTGATCGGCCCGCTTGCGGGCGGTGCTGCCGGGTTCCTGCTGTTCGCCGGCCTCGCCGGACTGTGCGGCTGGATCGGCTATGCGAAGCTGAGGGACAATCTGTGACGCGCGAGGCCCCAGAGGTCGTGGCAGCGCGGATCGAGGCAGCCCGCTTGCGCGGTGAGGTAATGGAAAGCGCTCACCGGCTTCAGGCTCGGCTCAGCCCGTCGACCCTCGCCCGACAAACTTGGCAGGGTGCCAAGGAAAAGGGCGCCGACCTCGCCGAGAAATCGGTGGACGCCGTCCGTGCCCGGCCCGTTGCAGCGGGCGGAGTCGTCGCCGCGATCGCCCTCTTCCTTGCCCGTGAGCCCCTCAAAGACCTCGCCGACAAGGTCGTCGACAGCGTGTCCGGAAAGAAACCTGCGGCCCAAAAACCCCCGGGGCCGCGAACCAGAAAGAAAACGGAGTCAGTAGAATGAATGATAATCGGAGTGAGACGCGCGACCCCGGCAAGCGCGAGCGTGCAATCCAGGCCTATGACAACGCGCGCGAACGCGCCGGCGACGCGTTCGACCAGTCGCCGCTGATCGCGGTAGCCGGCGGCCTTGCCGCGGGCGCGCTGATTGCGGCGCTCCTGCCGCGTACCCGCACCGAGGAACGGCTGCTCCGTCCGGTCACTGACCGCGCCCGCGAAACCGCCCGCACGGCCGCCCGCGCGGCGAAGGATGCCGGGCAGGCCCGTCTGGGTGAGCTCGGCCTGACGACCGACCGGGGCCGCGACACGGTTCGCCAGATCATCGACGGCGCTCGCGAGGCCGTCCGCGCCTCGGCCGACGCCGCGGTTTCAAGCACCCGCGGATCGGACAGGTCCTAGTTCGCAAGCCGCGCGTTTCCTGCTAGCCAGCCGGCCATGAGCAAGCTTCACCTGGTATTCGGCGGGCGGGTCAAGGATCCGCGCGGCCTCGACTTCGTCGACTTGAACGACATCGATTTCGTCGGTCTTTTCCAGAATTATGCGGAAGCCGAAGAGGCGTGGCGGGGCCGCGCCCAGCGGACGGTCGACGATGCCGAAATGAAATATGTCGTCGTTCACCTTCACCGGCTGCTCGAGCCGGATCTGAAGTCCTAGACGAGGTTCGACTGGCGACG
>JAEVYW010000266.1 GCA_023392555.1 Pseudomonadota bacterium
ATATTGCTGCGCCTTTTCGACATGCTGCGCCTGACCGCAGGCCGCGAGTGCTCCGATCGCAGCGGCACAGAGGAGACGGCCGGTCATCTCACCTCTCCCGCCACTCGCGCCGATCGCGACAGCCATCCGCCGACGAGGATCAGGAGGACGCCGATAATCGACAGGATCAAGCCCGTAGGCACCACCGCCGACCAGCCGTCGCGGGCGTGGATGAGGGCATTGAGGAACTCGACGACCCAGGCCGCGCCGACAGCCAGGAAGGCCAGCCAGCTCACCGACCCGCGTATCGCGTCCACGATCAGGATGACGATCGCAATCCCGCCAAAGACCAGGCCGGCCGTGATCAGCCAGCTGGAGAAGTTGATCCACAGGAAGTTCCCGCCGCTGTTCACGTAGCTGAGATCGGTCAGCAGCGCGCCGACGAAGCAGACGATCGGGATCGGAAGCAACAGCGACAGAATCGGGTGCCGGGCAATCGCAATCGGCCGCGCCATACGGGCTCCTTATTCGCAGGATGCTGGTGTGGGACGCTTTGGCCGCTGCTGTAGTTCCAAATCGCAACCAAACTTGCGCGCCGCCCCTTGATGGAGAGCGCCCGCAGCGCCTAGCGGGGCGGCGATGACTGCGCACAAGCCTGGCGACCCGACGACCCTGAATCGCCTTTACGGGCGCTCGAGCGGGCACAAGCTGCGCAAGGGGCAGCAGGACCTTGTCGACTCGCTGCTTCCGCGGATCGCGGTGCCGGCCGAGGGCGACATCACGGCGCGCAACCTGTTCGGCGACGACCGCCCACTGCATTTCGAAATCGGCTTTGGGTCGGGCGAGCACCTTGCCTACCGCGCCGACATGCTGCCCGATCACGGCTTCATCGGCTGCGAGCCGTTCCTCAACGGTGTTGCGGTGGCCCTGACGCACATCCGCGACCAGAACCTCGCAAACGTCCGCCTTTGGAACAACGACGCGCTGGACGTGCTGCGGCGGGTTCCCGACGGAGCGCTGAGCTTCCTTTATCTGCTCCACCCCGACCCTTGGCCGAAGGCGCGACACGCGAAGCGCCGAATGGTCAACGACGGCCCTGTCGACCTCTTCGCGGCGAAACTGAAACCCGGCGGCGAGTTCCGGCTGGCGACCGACGATCCGACCTATCTCAACTGGTCGCTGATGATCATGCAGCGCCACACCGGGCAATTCGATTGGCTGGCTAAGACTCCGAAGGACTTCCTCGAACCCTCCGGCGGCTGGATCGAGACCCGCTATGGCGCCAAGTCGCGGCGGGAGGGGCGACGACCCTATTACTTGCGCTATCGCCGGACCTGACGAACAGTAGGGCATGGAGATCGACCGAAGAACCATGCTCGGCGCCGCCGCCCTGCCCTTCGCTGCAGCGCCGATCTCTGCGGCCGCCAAGGCCGACGATTGGGAGCGCATAGCCCGCGAATATGATGTGACCCGGGAGGTCGTTCAGCTCGAGCACGGCAATTGGGGAATGATGGCGCGGCCCGTCCTGGAGGCCTACCGCGCGATGGTCGAGCGGGTGAACCGCGACACCAGTTACTACGCACGTCGCGGCATGGTCGACGACCTCGAGAAGGTCCGCGGAACGCTCGCTGAGGCAATGGGGGCCCAGCCCGACGAGATGGCCTTCTCGCGGAACGCGACCGAGGCGTTGCGAGCGCTCATCCTGCAGTACAATCGCCTCAAGCCCGGCGACGCCGTGCTCTACGCCGACCTCGACTATCCCAGCATGCAGGCGAGCATGGATTCGCTGGCGCGCCTTCGCGGCGCACAGGTCGTCAAGATCGACCTGCCCGAACCTGCGTCGCGGCGGTCCCTCGTCGAAGCTTATCGGGCTGCGTTCGACGCCGATCCAAAGATCAAATTGGCGCTGCTGACCCATGTCAGCCATCGCACCGGGCTGGTGCTCCCGGTTGCCGACATTGCCGCCATCGCTCGCAACCGGGGAATCGATGTCATCGTCGACGCCGCCCACAGTGTCGGCCAACTCGACTTCAAGCTGCCCGATCTCGGCGCGGACTTCGTCGGCATCAATTTGCACAAGTGGATCGGCGCACCGCTCGGCGTCGGAGCAGCCTATATCCGGCGCGGGGCTGCCGATCGCATTGACGTCGATCCCTCCGAACCTCCGGTCGTTACGACAGACATCAGCTCGCGTGTTCACACCGGCACGCCCGATTATGCCGCGCAACTCACTCTTCCGACGGCGCTGGCGTTTCAGGAAGCGATCGGCGGCGCGCGTCGGGCGGCGCGGTTGCGGGCGCTTCGCGATCGCTGGGTGAAACAGGTGCTCGACCTCCCGCAGGTACAGGTCCTGACACCCGAGGATCCGAGCCTTCACGGGGCGATCACCTCGTTCCGGATTCGGGGACGCACTTCGAAGGAAGACAATGTCGCCCTCGCGAAGACGCTTCTCGACAAGCACCGCATCTTCACCGTCTATCGCGACGGACTCGCGTCGGGCTGCTGCGTCCGGGTCACCCCGGCGCTTGCGACGCGGATGAGCGAGATGGATGCGCTGGCGAGAGCGATCCGCTCTATCGCCGCTTAGCGGGCTCCAGGCGCAGAAGCCGGCCGCCCGGCCCGTCTTCCAGCAGATAGACCTCACCACGCGGACCCTGGTCGA
>JAEVYW010000272.1 GCA_023392555.1 Pseudomonadota bacterium
CTCCGGGACTCAAGGCAAGTGCGTTGACGACTTCGTCTAAAAGCACGGGGACGTGCGGCGCGGTCATGCGCTGATCCCCCGCTCTTCCATGCGGAACCGCGCGATGTCCTTCATGTCCTCGGGGACACGTGCGTCCTGAAGGAAGAGGTGCGGGTTCCAGACCTGGAAGGTTTCGCCGGTTCCGAGGAAGAGTGCGAGATCCTCGACCTGCCCCTTGCGGCGCATCATCGGCGGAAGAACGATACGGCCCGACGGATCGTACGGAACCTCTTCGGTCGCCGCGAAGGCCATCAGGTTGCGCTGCTCATATTCGAGCTGCGCGTCGGGGCTCGTTTCCTCTTTCTCGAGCAGGCGCTCGAGCTTCGAATGCTTCAGCGCCGCATATGCGGGGTCATAGGCGCTGAGGCAGGGAAAGGCTTCGTGCTTGGCAAGGACGATCGTGCGGGAATCGCCGCGGCGCTCAATCGCGGAACGAAGGAATGCGGGGACGGATACGCGACCCTTCGCGTCTACCGCGTTCAGCGCGCTGCCCTGAAACAGATGCTCTAACGCCACGTCCAATTCCCCGTTCGCAGCGCACAGCTTCCCCGTTCGCGGACGCACGGCATCGCCGCGCTTTCGCGCCCAAAAACACAGGCATTGGGGTCAGCCCCGCACTACCCGATGTTGGTAACTCAACACCGGTGGGGACACAATGGATTTTGATGCCATTTCGTGGGTTTTTATGCCCACAGAGGGAAATATGCGGCTTTTTGTCCTCAGTTTTACGGGATGTTCTTGCCCTGTTCTTTGTGACCAACCCTGTGGATAAGTCTGTTCGTCATTCGAATCACAGCGACTCTCCCGACTCCAGCCTGCCGATCTCGGCGAGCAACGCATCGAGGTTGTGGTCGGTCGGCCCGTCGAGTGCGCCAGGCCCTTCGACATTCAGGAAATCGGCGTCTGCGACGATCGTCACGCGTCCCGCACCCACCTTGCAGCGCGCGACCAGGCCCTCGCTTTCGACGCGACAATGCGTTGAAACCAATGTCCCAGGCGATCCGGCCACGATCGTGTCGACGCCGAGCTTTCGCTCCACGGGTCCCGACTGCTCCGGCGCGTCGAGGCGCACACCCCAGTGCTGGAGCAGACCAGTATCGGCGAACGACAAAGGTGGCCGCAGCTTGTCGCCAAGCGGATGCTCGCTCGGCCAGACCAGCATCGGGTCGGCAAGCAGCAGCAACCTGCCTCCTGCCCTGACCCAGCGGTCGAGCTCGACCAGGTCGTCAGCTGTCTGCGCCAAGGGATGCGCCATCAACAGAAGCCCGGCCCGCGACAGCTCGCCTCGGTTCGAGGAACCGATCGGGACCACGGTGTATCGGGTTTCCAGCACCTGCAGCGCCTTGGATCCGCCGTTCTGCAAGCCAAACTGCTCGCCGAAGACCAAAGGTAGGCTGGTCAGGAGCATCAGCTTCGGCCGCGCTCCCGCAGACCCGGCGAGCTGCCGGCCAGAAGACACCGCAGCTACGACGATCAAGGCGACGATCACCAGCGCGACCGCCAGCACGCCCTCACCCGGGCGGCGAAGCTTCATGATTACTGGGCCCCGTTCCCGGCGCTGTTGTTAGCGGCTTCCGTACCACCCGGCGCGATGCCGAGCTCAGCCATCGGCTCGCTCGGCTCCGCGTCGTTCGCCGATGTAGTGATGGTGTTCGTCGATCCCTCGTCGCGCGAACGGCTGATGGCCGAACCAAGCAGGACAAGCAGGAATGCAAAGGCAAGTCCGGTCAATCCGATGCGGATTCTCTGGGCCGTGCTGCCTGCCTCGTTTGTCACAGTTGGAAGCTATGGCCCGTATCAGTACATTGCAAGCAGGCGACTTGACCCAAGGCGCTCCGCTCGTGAAAGGCGCGATCATGACTCGCACTCTCACCATCGCTCTCGTTGCCGCCGCTGCGCTTGCCGGCTGCAAGAAGGAAGACCACACAATCGTCGCCGGCCCGAACGTCGTCGACCCGCAAGCCAATGTCGTGGCGAACCTCCAGGACGTGAAGCTCCCGCCTTCGATCCAGGCGAGCAAGACCTACCGCTGTAAGGACAACAGCCTGGTCTACATCGATTGGCTCTCTGACGGCACCGCCCGAGTGAAGAAGAACAAGGACGAAGTCGGCGGACCGGTGACCCCGGCTGGCGATCCGTCGCTGAAGGGCGATGCGAAGGCCGCGACGATCACCGTCAACGGACAGTCCTGTAAGGCCTAAGCCCAGCGCCTCCCCGACGCTGACGTTGGGGAGGCGTCTCCATATTGTCGGACACAGCCGTGCTGCTATCCTCGCCCAAAGGGGGATACCATCATGCGCATCACTGCTGTTCTTTTTGCACTCGCCGCCTTCACCGGAACCGCTTCCGCCCAGGCCGCAGATCCGAAGGTTCTAAAGGCCGAGCAGGTCGCGAAACTGAAGCCGCTCGCGTGGATGGACGGCGTGTGGCGCGGCGACGCCGTCACGCAGACGCCGTCGGGCGAAAAACGCGTCACCCAGACCGAGCGCATCGGCCCCTTCCTCGGGGGCACGGTCAAGGTCATCGAAGGCCGCGGCTATAATCCGGACGGTACGGTCGGTTTCAACGCATTCGGCACCGTCCTCTACAATCCGGCAGCGTCGAAGTATGAATTCCACGCCTTTTCCGAAGGCCGAGCCGGCGTGTTCAAGTTCGAGCCGACCGCCGACGGCTACATCTGGGAATCGCCGGCCGGTGGGCCCGCGATCATCCGCTACACGGCCTCGCTCAAGGACAAGGTGTGGACTGAGATCGGCGAGTTCGTCAGCCCGGGCGCTCCGCCACGGCAGTTCTTCAAGATGAGCCTGCGCCGCATCGGCGATACCAAGTGGCCGCTGGAGACTCCGGTCCCGCAGAAGTAGCGGCCTAGCCGTGAATGCGGGGCATCGCTAAAGGCCCCGCATGGACGTGCTCGAAGCTCCCGCCATCACCCCGCAGACCGTTGCCGACCACGGCCTCAGCGAAGACGAATACAGCCGCATATTGAAGGCTCTCGGCCGCGAGCCGAACCTTGTGGAGCTTGGCATTTTCTCGGTCATGTGGTCGGAGCATTGCTCCTACAAATCGTCGCGCTTCCACCTGAAGAAGCTGCCGACCAGCGCGCCCTGGGTCATCCAGGGCCCGGGCGAGAATGCAGGCGTCATCGACATCGGCGACGGCGACGCAGCCATCTTCAAGATGGAGAGCCACAACCACCCGTCCTACATCGAGCCGTACCAGGGCGCGGCGACGGGCGTCGGCGGCATCCTTCGCGACGTCTTCACCATGGGCGCGCGCCCGGTCGCGAACCTCAACGCGCTTCGCTTCGGCCGGCCCGACCATCCCAAGATGCGCCACCTGATCGCCGGCGTGGTCCACGGGATCGGCGGCTACGGCAATTGCGTCGGGGTCCCGACCGTCGGCGGCGAGGTCAATTTCGACAGCGCGTACGACGGCAACATCCTGGTCAACGCCATGACTGTCGGCGTCGCGAAGACGGACAAGATTTTCTATTCGGCCGCGACCGGCATCGGCAATCCGATCGTCTATGTCGGCTCCAAGACCGGCCGCGACGGTATCCACGGCGCGACGATGGCCAGCGCCGACTTCGACGAGAACAGCGACGAGAAGCGCCCGACCGTGCAGGTCGGCGATCCGTTCACCGAGAAGCTGCTGATCGAAGCCTGCCTCGAGCTGATGGCAACCGACATCATCGTCGCGATCCAGGACATGGGCGCAGCGGGCCTCACGTCTTCTTCGGTCGAAATGGCGTCGAAGGGCGGCGCCGGCATCCGGCTCGACATGAACAAGGTGCCGTGCCGCGAAGAGGGCATGACGCCCTATGAAATGATGCTCTCCGAAAGCCAGGAGCGCATGCTGATGGTGCTGAAGCCCGGCCGCGAGGCGGAGGCCGAGGCCATCTTCCGCAAGTGGGAGTTGGACTTCGCGGTGATCGGCGAAGTCACTGACACCGGCCACATGGTTCTGGAATTCGACGGTGAGGTCGTGTGCGACATCCCGCTCGGGCCGCTCGCTGACGATGCGCCCGAATATGACCGGCCGCACATGAGCCTGGACGAGTATAAGGCGTGGGCCGGAGTGAAGCCGCTCGAGAGCGTGCCGGAAAGCACCGACATCGCGGCCGACCTGCTGAAGCTGATGGGTTCGCCCAATCTCGCCAGCCGCCGCTGGATCTGGGAGCAGTACGACAGCCAGGTTGGCGGCGACACGGTCCAGCGCCCCGGCGGCGACGCCGCGGTCGTCCGCGTTCACGGCACGAACAAGGCGCTGGCGATCACCACTGATTGCACCCCGCGTTACGTCTATGCCGACCCCTATGAAGGCGGAAAGCAGGCGATCGCTGAGGCCTATCGCAACCTCTGTGCGGTCGGGGCGAAGCCGCTTGCGGTCACCAACTGCCTCAACTTCGGCAACCCGCAGCGGCCCGAGATCATGGCCCAGTTTGTCGAGGCGCTGCGCGGCATGGGCGACGCCTGCCGCGCGCTCGACTTCCCGATCGTGAGCGGCAACGTCAGCCTCTACAACGAGAGCAAGGCAACCGGCGGCGGAAGCGCGATCCTGCCAACGCCCGCGATTGGTGGCGTCGGCTTGCTCGACGATTGGTCGAAGTCGGCGACGGTCGCGTTCAAGGCCGCCGGCGAAACTCTGGTTCTGCTCGGGCATTCGACCGGCCACGTCGGTCAGTCGCTTTGGCAGGACGTTGTCCATGGCCGTCGGGATGGCGACGCCCCTCACGTCGATCTCGATGTTGAGCGCCGCCTCGGCGAACTGCTGCAATCGCTCATCTCGAACGGAGCGGTAACCGCTGTTCACGACATTTCGGACGGCGGCGCGCTCGTTGCCATCGCGGAAATGGCAATGGCCGGGTCGATAGGCGTCAGCGTCACGCTGCCCAATGTTCCTAACCCAGCCGCCGTCCTTTTCGGCGAGGACCAGGGCCGTGCTTTCGTCACAACCCGTGATCCGGAAGCCATCGTCGCGCGCGCCAATGCCGCCAACATCTTCGCCGCGCCAATCGGGCAAACCGGAGGCACGACCGTCGAAGGGCCGGGCTTCAGCGTATCGATCGCCGACCTTCGCGCGGCGCATGAGGGCTTTTTCCCGAAATTGATGGGATTAGACGCCGCGCTTGCCTAATCGCAATCAGCTCACTTGCGAATGGTTCTCATTATCGTTACATAGATCTCCATGATCGTCTGCGTCTGCAATCGCATCACGGAGAGCGAAGTCCGCAAGTCGGCTCGCGCCGGCGCGTGCACGCCAGAGGCAGCCTACGCCTGCCACGGCTGCGAAGTGCAGTGCGGCTGCTGCCTGGACTACGCCCAGGAAGTGATCGACGAAGAGATCGCCGCCGCGCGCCCCAAGCTGCACCTGGTCACGTCGCGCGCCGCCTGACGCTTCCTGCGACTGACTATCAGTCGCATGTTTTTCCCAGTTTTCCGCCGATTTTCCGCTTCCCACCAGCGTGCGCGAGGAGTAGACCGCTCGGGCGCGACGCGAGGAGCTGACGGATGAAGGGCGACCCCCGGGTTATCGAACTGCTGAACGAGGCGCTCAAGGAAGAGCTCACCGCGATCAATCAATATTGGCTGCACTATCGCCTGCTCGACAATTGGGGCGTGAAGAAGCTCGCCGAATATGAGCGGCACGAATCGATTGACGAGATGAAGCATGCCGACCGCCTCGCCGAGCGCATCCTGTTCCTCGACGGACTTCCCAACTTCCAGGCGCTGGGCCGCCTTCGCATCGGCGAGAATGTCGAGGAAGTTCTGAAAGCCGACCTCGAGGCGGAGCAGCAGGGTGCAGCGCTCTATCGGGAAGTCGTGGCTCACGCCGAGACGGTCCGCGACTATGTGACCCGCGACCTTGCCCGCGAGATTCTCGCGGACGAGGAAAAGCACATCGACTTCATCGAGACTCAGTTCGAGATGATCGGGCGCATGGGCCTTCAGAACTACATCCAGCTGCAGTCGGAGCCCGCTTCCGACGAGGGCTAGCGAGCGGCAGTTGCCTTGCTTGCCAGGGCGCACTGCAATGCAGGCGTAATCATCGGCACGTGATTGCGGCCGACGACAACGAACACCCGCTCGCCCTTCGCCGAAGCTTCGGTCAGCAACTTCACGAGATGCCGGTTGCGATTGGTGCTGTTGGCGCGGTTGATCGCCGCGAAGAATTTGCCGCCCGTAGCGGCGTCGTCCGCCAGCGGATCGAACCAGCGCGCATCGGCGCGGCGCCAGTCGCGGTCCGGCCAATACTTGCGGAACGCGGCATCGAGGCCCGCCAGGTCGGTGAACGGCATCGGCCCCATGCCCGCGGCCTTCTGGAGCAGAGCGGCGACCGCCCCGTCCAGCTTCTCACCGCTGAGATGCTCGCGATCCCGCAGCCGCGCCGCCTCGCGCAGGACGAAGAACAGCATCACCTGATCTTGCGGAAAATCGCCTGCCAACGCCTTCAGTTGCTCCCCCGGTGACGGCTCGAGGCTCCGCGTCGGAATGCCCGCATCCTTCGCCAGCAAGCGCGCGAATGCGGACTCGCCTCCCGTGCGGATTGCCTCGTCGCGTGACCCTGCGGTGCCGCGATCCGGCCCCTCGAACAGAACCAGCGTTGGCTTCGCGGTGTCGAACGCAAACGCAATGCGTCCGAACTGCTCATGCGACGGATCGCGCGAATGCTCCGCGCCAATCACTTTCACGCCCGTTCCGCGAAAATCCCACACGGTCGAGGCCGCCGGCTTCCAGCTGCCGTAGTCGAGCACGTCTGGACATACGGCTGCCACCATCGCTCCGATCAACGCCATCATCATCGCAAAAGCCCATTTGACGAGGCGTATTAGTGGAGTATAACACCTCGATCAAGGGGGCAGGCATGGCGACAGTTCCAGCTTCGGCGCAAAGCGAGCGTATCATCACGCTCGACGTGATCCGCGGGATCGCGGTGATGGGCATCTTTTCCGTCAATGTGGTCGCCATGGCGATGATCCAGATCGCCTATTTCTACCCGCCCGCCTTCGGCTTCGATCACACCTACGACCATCTCATGTGGCTGGTGAACTTCCTTCTGATCGACGGGAAGATGCGCAGCATCTTCTCGATCCTGTTCGGCGCATCGATGCTGCTGGTGATCGACCGCGCCGTGCAGGCCGGGCGCTCGGCCTGGCGCACCCATTATGCCCGAATGGCTGTGCTGCTCGTTTTCGGCTGGCTGCACTTCGCGCTTCTATGGTGGGGCGACATCCTTACTCACTACGCCGCTGTCGGAATGCTCGCCTTCCTGTTCTGGAAGCTGCGCCCGCAGAAGCTGCTGATGCTTTCGATCGCCGGCTTCATCATCTTCTCGGCGCCGGGCGCCTATTTCTTCAACAAGGAGGCCGCGGATTTCCGCCTCTCGCAGCAGCCGAACGCGCCGGTAG
>JAEVYW010000289.1 GCA_023392555.1 Pseudomonadota bacterium
CCACCAATGTGTGCGGCCCCGCCTTCGGGCCGGGCGCAAGCCACAGCAGCCAGAAGCCGGCGGCTCCGGCGAGCAGCCCCAGAATGGCGGCGATGATGACCGCCCGGCGGAGCACGCCTTAGTTGACCGACTTCATGATCAGCGACGCGTTGGTGCCGCCGAAACCGAAGCTATTGTTCAAGACCGCGCGTACCTGCCGCTCCTTGGCCTTGTGCGGGACGAGGTCGACACCCGCCGTACCCTCGCTCGGATTGTCGAGATTAAGCGTCGGCGGCACGATCTGGTCGCGAAGCGCGAGGATGCAGAAGATGCTTTCGACCGCGCCGGCGCCGCCGAGCAGGTGGCCGATGGCCGACTTGGTCGAGCTCATCGACAGCGATCCGATCGCATTGCCGAACAGGCGGCGGACCGCGCCGAGTTCCAGCTCGTCGCCGAGCGGCGTCGAGGTGCCGTGGGCGTTGATGTAGTCGATGTCGGTCGGCTGAAGCCCCGACTTCTTCAGCGCCATTTCCATGGAGCGATAAGCGCCCGACCCTTCGGGATGCGGCGCGGTCACATGGTGCGCGTCGCCCGAAAGGCCGTAGCCGACGACCTCGGCGTAGATCTTCGCGCCGCGCGCCTTGGCGTGCTCATATTCCTCGAGAACGACGATGCCCGCGCCCTCGCCCATGACGAAGCCGTCGCGGTCCTTGTCGTACGGGCGGCTCGCCTTCTCAGGCTGATCGTTGAAGCTGGTGCTGAGCGCACGCGCCTGCGCGAAGCCGGCAATGCCGATCGGGCAGATTGTCGCTTCGGCGCCGCCCGCGAGCATGATGTCCGCGTCATCGTCGCGGATCATCCGCGCCGCGTCGCCAATCGAATGGGCGCCGGTCGAGCAGGCGGTGACCACCGCATGGTTCGGGCCCATCAGCCCGTACTTGATGGAGACCTGCCCCGAGATGAGGTTGATCAGCCGCCCGTGCACGAAGTGCGGGCTGACGCGGCCAGGACCCTTCTCGTGAAGCACCAGGGACTCGCTTTCGATCCCCGGCAATCCGCCGATGCCCGAACCGATCGAGCAGCCGGCGCGAAGCTTGGTCGCTTCGTCCATGTCGGTGAGGCCCGCATCCTCGATCGCCTGGCCGGCAGCGTCGATACCGTAGACGATGAACGGATCGACCTGGCGCTGGACCTTGAAATCGACGCGCTTGTTCGGGTCGAAGCCATATTCATGATCGGCCGGCTTCACTTCGCAGGCGATGCGGCACTTCTGGTCGCTCGCGTCGAAATGAGTGATCGGCCCGGCGCCGCTTTTGCCTGCAAGGATGTTCTTCCAGGTCGTCTCGACGTCCGCTCCCAGCGGCGTCACGAGGCCCAGTCCAGTCACCACCACACGGCGCATCGATAGTCTCCAAGTGTAAGACAGGCCCAGACCCATAGGGGCTGAGCCTGTCGAAGTCCTGTTTTATACGCTCCCGATCACTCGGAAGACAGGCCGGATCAGCCCTTGTTCTGGTCGATATATTCGATCGCGTCGCGAACGGTCGTGATCTTTTCAGCCGCATCGTCCGGAATCTCGACGCCGAATTCTTCTTCGAACGCCATCACCAGCTCGACGATGTCCAGGCTGTCCGCGCCGAGATCATCGATGAAGCTGGCGTCCTCGGTCACCTTGTCGGCTTCTACACCGAGATGTTCGACAACGATCTTCTTCACCCGATCCGCAGTCTCGCTCATGGACGCTTCCTCCGTTTTAGATTTTGGCCCGCACTAGCCCCGCCGTAACGACCCGGCAAGTGGCGCACTTCTTGTCTTTCCTGTCGAAGGCAGACAATCCGCGAACCCGATGAACGATCCAGCATCGCGGCCGCTCACTTCAGGAGAGATCGAACTCGCTCGGAGCGTGTTCGGCGATGCGATCGACTATCCGCAAGTGCGGATGATCCGCCGCCGCTGGTGGCCGTTCCAGCCAAGAAACGTCGCAATGGCGCCGACCGGAAGCATCCACTTCCACCCGCACTCGGACCTTTGGTCGGAAGATTTCGCGCGCGAGAACCTCGGCAAGCAGGGCCTGTTCATCCACGAACTTACGCACGTCTGGCAGTCGCAGAAGCGCGGCCGCTTTTACCTGCCGCTGATGCGCCATCCCTTCTGCAAGTACACCTATTCGCTGGTCGAAGGCCGCCAGTTCGAAGACTATGGCCTCGAACAGCAGGCGGAAATCGTCCGTCACCGCTTCCTGGCGAACCACGGCCGGACGCCGCCGATCTGCCCGCCGGTCGAACTACTTCCGTTTTCTTGAGAAACTTGTTCTGTAGCCGCAACGACACAGGCGTGTCACAAAGCGTGAGAGCTAACTTCCGGAAGCTTCGCAACAACGGCCGTTAAGCTTAGTAGTCCCCTCATAGCGCTACTCGAAGGGGGCTTCACCATGCGCACATCCGCGATACTTCTCATCGGCACCGCCGCAATGGCGATTGCATCGCCTGCATTCGCCCAGTCCACGCAGGAACAGGTCGCACAGGCCGTCAACCAGCCCGAGGATACGCAGGGCGACGACATCGTCATCACGGCGACGAAGCGTGCCTCGACCGTCCAGGACGTGCCGTTCTCGGTCAACGCGCAGACTCAGGAAGACATTCAGCGCGCGAACGCCACGACGATCGAAGACATCAGCCGCAACGTCGCCGGCCTAGCCGTCCAGAACCTCGGGCCGGGCCAGAGCCAGGTCTCGGTGCGCGGCGTCTCCGCCGGCCAGATCGTCCGTGACCAGCCGGGCGTGAAGGAACAGGTCGGCGTCTATCTCGATGAAAGCGTGATCTCGCTGTCGCTGTTCACGCCCGACCTCGACCTCTTCGATCTAAACCGCGTCGAAACCCTGCGCGGACCGCAGGGGACCCTGTTCGGTTCCGGAAGCGTCGGCGGCACGATCCGCTACATCACGAACCAGCCCAAGATCGGCGTGACCGAGGGTCTGGTCGAAGCGAACATCAACAAGGTCGCCGACGGCGATCTCGGAAGCCACCTGAAGGGCGCGATCAACGTGCCGCTCGGCAATACGGCGGCAGTTCGCGCCGTTGCCTATGGCACCCGCTATCCCGGCTTCATCGATGCCATCGGCCCCGCCGCCGGCGAGAACGTCAATGACGGAAGCCGCATCGGCGGGCGCCTGTCGCTGCTGTGGGAGCCGAGCTCCAACGTCAGCATCACGCCGCGCGTCGTCTATCAGAAGGTGAAGGCCAACGGCTTCAACCGCGAGGAATTCTTCAGCATCTTCGCCAACCCGCTGACGACCACGCGTCCGCCCTACACGTTCAACAAGCGCGAGCAGTATCTGATCCTGCGCGAAAAGTTCAGCGACAAGGCCTTGATCGCCGACCTGACGGGAAGCGTAGATTTCGGCGGCGTCGAGCTGACGTCGGTCACCAGCTACATTAACCGCGACATCCTCGTCAGCCGCGATGCGTCGGCCCTGACAGGCTCGATCTCCGACGACGCGGTCGGCCTCGACGATAACGCGGTGCAGCTTGCTTCGAACCTCGTAGACACGACCGATCTCAAGCAGTTCACGCAGGAAGTCCGGCTCGCCTCGACCGGCGACGGTCCGCTCCAGTGGCTGGTCGGTGCCTTCTATTCGAAGGTCAATCGCGACTATTCGCAGACCTTGCCCACGCCCGGCTACGCCGATGCTGTCGGCGCGCCGACCGGCGGCGATCTTAACCCAGACTCGCCGTACAACAGCTTTCTCACCTACGACATCAAGCAGAGGGCCGTGTTCGGTGAGGCGACCTACGATTTCGGCCTGATCAAAGCGACGGCCGGTGCCCGCTATTACAAGTTCAAGGAAGACCGCACCTTCGACAACCAAGGCATCTTCGTGGGACCGCGGAACGTTCTTTCGCAAACCACGAAGTCCGACGGCATCAGCCCGCGCGCGATCCTGACGTTCGAGCCGACGGAATATCTCAGCTTCAACGTCCAGGCCGCGAAGGGCTTCCGCCTCGGCGGCGCCAACGACCCGCTCAACATTCCGATCTGCGAGCCTGAGGACGTCGACATCTTCGGCCCGTTCTCCGGCTCGTACAAGGACGAGACGCTTTGGAATTACGAAGCCGGCATGAAGTACCAGCGCCGCGGCGTGACCTTCAATGCCGCCGCCTTCTACACGAAGATCAAGGACCTGCAGGTCACCCTGGAC
>JAEVYW010000307.1 GCA_023392555.1 Pseudomonadota bacterium
CCGACCACCGCATCAACCTGACGCTGCACAAATTGCCCGAGATCCTCGAAGGCGAGGCTCTTGGGGGATTGATCGATGCCCTTGTTTCGGAGGACGAGGCCGAGCGTCTCGCCGGCCTGGAAGAACAGTGACCAGCATCGCACGGGCGCTCAGCCGGGCGACCCAGCAGATCGGTGCCGTAAGCGACACCCCGCGCCTCGACGCCGAGCTTCTGATGGCGGAAGCCCTCAACGTCGACCGCGATCGCCTGCTTCTCTCGCCGCAGGGCAAGGAAGCTCCGGAGCGCTTCTGGCCGATGGTCGAGCGCCGCGTCCAAGGCGAGCCTGTCGCCTACGTCACCGGGCGACGCGCCTTTTGGGACATCGAGCTACACGTCGGCCCCGGCGTGCTCATTCCGCGTCCCGACAGCGAAGTGCTGATCGCGTCGGCGCTGGAGCACTTCGATGGAACGCCGGGCCCCGAGCGGATTCTCGACCTCGGCACCGGGCCCGGCACCCTGCTGCTCGCCGCCCTCGACCTGTGGCCCAAGGCAACCGGTGTGGGCATCGATCTCTCGCGCCAGG
Source organism: Pseudomonadota bacterium (assembly GCA_023392555.1). Classification (GTDB taxonomy): domain Bacteria; phylum Pseudomonadota; class Alphaproteobacteria; order Sphingomonadales; family Sphingomonadaceae; genus Sphingomicrobium. The sequence goes on from JAEVYW010000307.1 coordinate 564, forward strand.
CCCTGTCCTACGCCGCGGCCAATGCCCGCCGGCTGGGCTTCGAACCGCGCGCGAAGCTCAAGATTGGCGACTGGGCCAAGGGCGTGAACGAGCAGTTCGACTTGATCCTCTGCAACCCGCCCTATGTCGCAGTAGGCGCCAAGCTTGGCCCGGGCGTCGCGGAATATGAGCCCGACGAGGCGCTTTTCGCCGGCAGCGAAGGCCTTGACGCCTATCGTGTGCTTGCGCCCCAACTGCCCGCTCTGCTCGCCAAGAATGGGCTGGCGGCGGTCGAAATCGGGTCGGATCAGGGGGAAGCCGTCCCAGAGATTCTTGCCCGCGATGGCCTCTCCGCGACAGTGGCTCCCGACCTCGCCGGCCGTCCCCGTGCTGTGCTGTTAACCTGGGCTATTTAGAAAATCGCTTGTCATATAGAGTCGGGGACACTACATCTTAGGCAGGACCGGGGCCGCTCCTTGATGAAAGAGCCGGGCGCCTCCGCTCCACCCCCGACGCAATCGCCCGATCGATAGCGCCTTGAAGGCGCTGTCCGGAACGAGAGGGTCAGGCCCTTGGCGCCGCTGTGCGCAGGCCTGCCTCCCAAGGCGAAAGGGGAAGCTTCTGGTTAAGGAAGTAGGATTTTGATCAACAATCGACAGGGCGGCCGCCGTCGCGGCCGTGGGGGGCAACGGGGACCGAACCTCGGCGGACAGCAGGGCGGTGGAAACCGTCAGGACAACCGCCAGCGCGGAAACGCGGCGCAGCTGCTTGAAAAGTACAAGAGCATGGCGCGCGACGCACAGCTTTCCGGCGACCGTGTCCAGACCGAATATTATCTTCAGTTCGCGGACCACTATTTTCGCGTCCTCAGCGAGAGCCGCGCGCGGTTCGAAGACCAGCGCCGCCAGCGTGGTGACGACGATTCCGATGAGGATGAGGGCGAGGACGAACTGATCGAGGCTGGTGAAGACACCGGCTCCGACGACGGCGAGTCCGAGCAGAATTACGAGCGTCCGCGTCGCCGCGAGCGCGGTGACCGCGGCGATCGGGGTGAGCGCAGCGAAAGGGGCGAACGCTCTGATCGGGGCGAACGTCAGGAGCGCGAACCGCGCTTCGCTCGCGAGGATCGTCCGCGCCGCGAACGCCCGGCGCGGAACGGCGCAGCCGCCGATCGCGACGAGGACGAAGGCATCGCCATCGATGCTCTTCCGCCGTCGATCAGCGCCGAGGTTTCGAACGACACCGACGAAGCCGAAGAGACGACACTTCGCCCGCGCCGCCGTACGCGCCGCCCGCGTACCGAGGATGGTGAAGGCGAGATCGCGCCGGCGGCGTGATCTTCACGCTTAACAAGGACAAGAGCCGTCAGCTCATCGAAGGGCTGACGGAGCCTGCGTTGGTCGTTCGCGGCGCAGCCGTGATCATGAGCAATGCCGCATCGCGCGACCTGTTCGGTATCGCGATCGAGGGTGTGGACGTCCGCCAGGTCCTCCCCCATCCAGCCGTCATCGAACGGCTCGTGCGTGGGAAACTGCGCACCGCCGATGAAGTCGAAGTCGCCGGCTTGGGCGGATCGCGCCGACACTGGCTTGCGCGCCTTGCGCCGCTTGACGACGGCTCCGTGATGGTTCGCCTGATCGACCGCAACGAGGCGCGAGCCGCAGAGCAGATGCGCGTCGACTTCGTCGCCAATGCGAGCCACGAACTGCGCACGCCCTTGTCGACTGTTATCGGCTATTCGGAAACGCTGCGTGAAAGCGACGGCACGATCGACGACGAGACCCGGGCCAAATTCCTCGCCGTCGTCCATGACGAGGCCCGCCGTATGCAGCGCGTCGTCGAAGACCTGATCTCGCTTTCCCGGATCGAAGCCGAGAAGTTCACGACTCCGACGGAGCCGGTGGACATCGCGCCGATGATCGACGTTGCCGTCGAAAGCGCTGCCCGGATGGCTGCCGAGCGAGGGTCGGAGTTGAAATGCAACGTCGCGACTGACCTTCCGCCGATCTCCGCGGATCGAGGGCAGGTCCTCCAGGTTCTGGACAATCTCATCACCAACGCCCTGCGCTACGGCGAGCCTGGTACGCCCGTCAGCATCTCCGCAAGGCTGGAGGGCGGAATGGTCCATGTCGAGGTCGCGGATCGGGGCGAAGGCATTCCGGCCGAAGATATCCCGCGGCTGACCGAGCGTTTTTACCGCGTCGATACCAGCCGCAGCCGTGGACTTGGCGGGACCGGTCTGGGCCTGTCCATCGTCAAGCACATCGTCGAGCGGCACCGCGGACGGCTGACCATTGAAAGCGTGGTCGGCAAGGGCACGACCATCCACGTCCTGCTGCCGATTTACTGATCAACGGTCACCTGATTGTCATAATCCTCCCAGACCGCTAACGCGCGGCGCGGTTTTCGCGTCTCGAAGGGAATTTCATGTTCGGCTGGTTCCAGCGGTTGTTGCCTCAGAGAGGCGACTTCTTCGGGATGTTCGAAGCGCATGCGGCGATGCTGGTCAGCGCCGCCGAGGCGCTGCAGCAGTTGGCGGCCGATGGCGGCTCCACCGAGAAGCTGCTAAAGACCATCCAGGATCGCGAACATGTCGCTGACGACGTGATCCGCGATGTCCTGACCACCGTTCGCAAGACCTTCCTGACACCGTTCGACCGTGGCGCGATCACGCATCTGATCGGCGCGATGGATGATTCGATCGACGAGATGCTCGCTGCCGCCCGCGCCATCGACCTCTATGAGGTGAAGGAGATGCGACGCGAGATGAAGGAAATCGTCGGCATCATCTACGAAGCCGCGAAAGTGACTGCGGAAGCCATTCCGTTGCTCCGCGATGTGACTCGAAACGGGGCGCAGCTTCACAAGCTGACCGAGCAGCTGGTTCGGCTCGAGGGCCGCGCCGACGATGTTCATGCTGCGGGCCTGAAGCGCGCTTTCCAGCAGATCGCGCGTCAGGACCCGCTTCAGTTCGCGGTGACTCGCGAGATCCTGCGCCACCTCGAGCGGGTGACCGACGCGTTCGAAGACGTCGCGAATCAGATCGACGGCATCGTCATCGATCACGCCTAGGAGCGTTACGCTATGCACGAGCTCGCGTTTCCGCTTCTCGTCGGCCTCATCATCGTCGCGCTCGCGTTCGACTTCCTGAACGGCCTGCACGATGCCGCCAATGCCATCGCGACGGTCGTTGCGACGCGCCTGCTCAAGCCGGTCACCGCCGTCGCCTTCGCTGCCTTTTTCAATTTCGCCGCTTACTTCCTGTCTTTGGCAGTCCCGGAACTGCACAAGGTGGCCGACACGATCGGAAAGGGGCTGATCGACAAGGATCTCGTCACGCCCGCCGTAGTGTTTGGCGCGCTGGTCGGCGCAATGTTCTGGAACGTCGTCACCTGGTGGAAGGGCATTCCCTCATCGTCGAGCCACGCTTTGGTGGGCGGCCTGATCGGCGCGGGCGTCGCGCATGCCGGTCTGACCGGCATCCAATGGACCGGCCTCAACAAGACGCTGATCGCGATCGTGCTTTCGCCAACTTTGGGCATGATGCTTGCGATGCTCATCATGCTTATCACCAGCTGGCTCGGAGTGCGCGCGACGGCTGCGGGGGCCGAGCGGAGCTTTCGAGTTCTGCACCTGATTTCGGCGGCCACTTACTCGCTGGGCCACGGCCTCAACGACGCGCAGAAGACCATGGGGATCATCGCGGTGCTGCTCTATTCGACCGGCTATCTCCAAGGCGATTTCCACGTGCCCCACTGGGTCGCGCTCAGCTGCTATGTCGCGATCGGCCTCGGCACGCTTTGCGGCGGCTGGAAGATCATCGAGACCATGGGCACGCGGATCACCAAGCTGTCGCAGCACCAGGGTTTCAGCGCATCGAGCGCCGGTACGGTCATCCTGATCTCCGCGTCCTATCTCGGCATTCCGGTGTCGACGACGCACACGATCACCGGCTGCGTCATCGGCGCGGGCGCTGCACGACGGGCTTCGGCGGTGCGCTGGCAGGTCGCGGGCAATGTCGCGACAGCATGGCTGATCACCATCCCCGCATCGGCCGCCGTTGCTGCCGCATTCTATTTGCTGGTGTCGCTCTTCTAAGAGGGCGCTGTCTCAATTCTGTAACATTCGAGTCACGAAGCGGTCGCTGAACCGACGCTAAAGCGCGGTTTGTGACCTCAACCGTCGCCTTGCTAGCGGTTCTCGTGATCGCGGCCGCCGTCGGTGCGGTCGCCTTCACGCGTGCGCGTACACTTCGGACCGGCGGGCGGCTTCACTCGGTGCCCGGCTACCACGGCGCTTATGCCGTGCTCTGGGTGTTGGCGCCGGCGCTGATATTGCTCGCGGCGTGGGTCCCGACCCAAACGCTTCTCGTGGACCAGGCCGTGCTGTCGAGCCCTGACGGTCTCACGCTTGCGCCTGCAGATCGTCAGGCCGTGCTCGCCGAAGCGCGGCAGATCGCCCACGGCGAGATCGCCGGCGGCTTCAATCCGCAGTCCTCGACCATCGCGCCGCTGATCAGCGAGGCGGAGAGCCGCTATTCTTCGATCGGCGGGATCGTCGCGATCCTCGTCGCGCTGGGCATCGGCGCCTTCCTGCTGTGGCGGCGGCGTGATCGGGAGTTTCGCGCGCGAACAGCTGTCGAGCGCTGGATGCATGTGATCCTCGTCCTGGCGTCGCTGATCGCAATCCTGACGACGCTCGGAATCGTCCTGTCGCTGCTCTTCGAATCTTTGCGCTTCTTCAGCCTCGTCCCGCCGGGTGAGTTCCTGTTCGGAACGACGTGGAGCCCACAGACGGCGATACGTGCCGACCAGGCGGGATCGTCCGGAGCCTTTGGATCGGTGCCGCTCTTCTGGGGCACGATCTTCATCGGCGCGATCATCGCCATGATCGTCGCCATACCGCTGGGCCTGATGAGCGCCATCTACCTTACGCAATATGCGCCGGCGCGGGTTCGCTCGGTGCTCAAGCCGTTGCTCGAGATTCTCGCGGGCGTTCCGACCGTGGTTTACGGCTACTTCGCTGCGCTGACGCTCGCGCCGATGATCCGTGACCTCGGATTGGCCCTCGGCATCACCTCGTCCAGCAGCGAGAGCGCGCTGGCCGCTGGTTTGGTCATGGGTGTGATGATCATCCCGTTCGTCAGCTCGATGGCCGACGATTCGATCGCTGCAGTGCCATCCGCAATGCGAGACGGCAGCCTCGCGCTGGGTGCGACGCGGTCGGAGACCATTCGCAAAGTGCTTCTTCCCGCCGCGCTTCCGGGTGTCGTCGGCGGCATCCTTCTCGCTGTCAGCCGCGCCATCGGCGAGACCATGATCGTCGTGATGGCCGCCGGCCTGTCGGCAAACCTCACCGCCAATCCGTTCGCAAGCGTGACCACTGTCACCGTCCAGATCGTCCAGCTGCTGACCGGCGACCAGGAATTCGACAGCGCCAAGACGCTGGCCGCCTTTGCGCTCGGCCTTGTGCTGTTCCTGATCACGCTCGCGCTCAACCTCATCGCGCTTCACGTCGTGCGGCGCTTCCGGGAAGCTTATGAATAGCATTGCGGCACCTGCCGACGCATCGACGCGCTGGACCGACGAGACGATGCACGCTCGCCTGCGCCGCCGCTATCGGTCAGAAACGATCTTCCGGCTCATCGGCCTCGGCGCGATCGGACTGTCGCTCGCCTTCCTCGCCTTCCTTCTGATCACGATGCTCTATCGTGGAATCGGCGGGCTGACGCTCGACTTCCTGCGCAATTCGGATTCGACCGATCCCGCGATGGCGGGCGTGTGGGGAGCGCTGAAGGGCAGCTTCCTGACCATCGTCGTAACGATGGCCCTCGCCTTTCCCGTCGGCGTCCTGTCCGCAGTGTATCTTGAGGAATTCGCGTCGCGGAACCGCTGGACGGACATGATCGAAGTCTCAATCAACAACCTCGCCGCGGTCCCGTCGATCATCTTCGGTCTTCTCGGCCTGGCGGTGTTCCTCAACCTGATGAACCTGCCGCGTTCGGCGCCCCTGGTCGGTGGCCTGACGCTGGCGCTGATGACTATGCCGGTCATCGTCATCGCCGGCCGCAACGCGATCACATCGGTACCGCCTTCGATCCGTGAGGCCGCGCTTGGAGTGGGCGCATCGAAGATGCAGGTGGTCTTCCACCACGTTCTGCCCCTCGCGCTCCCCGGCATCCTGACGGGCACGATCATCGGCATGGCTCGCGCGCTCGGTGAAACAGCGCCGCTGCTGATGATCGGCATGCGCGCATTCATTGCCGTGCCGCCGACGGGGATCGCCGATCCCGCCTCGGTGCTGCCGGTGCAAATCTTCCTTTGGTCGGACGAGGTCGACCGCGCTTTCGTCGAGAAGACCAGCGCCGCGATCATCGTCCTGCTCGTGTTCATGCTGATGATGAACGGGCTCGCAATTTACCTCCGCAACCGGTTCGAGAGGCGCTGGTGATCACGATGAAAGAAAAGATGCCGTTGACCGCCACCACGCCTGTGCCGGCGCCCTCTGCGGCGATCGCCGCCGACGCTGCGGCCAAGGACGCAATGGAGCCGGAAAAGGCACCTGAGCCGACGGACCGAATGCCGGAACCGCATATCGACGTGCCGATGACTCCGGACGCCGCCACCAACGCTGCGCCGAAG
>JAEVYW010000014.1 GCA_023392555.1 Pseudomonadota bacterium
CAGCCGCACCTTCCGGGCGATGCTCAACGTCCGCTTTCGGATGCAGGAGACCGCGAAGAGCCAGATCAAGGCGCTAGGCTACTCGCCGCGTGATGTCCGCCACATCGTTCTTACCCACCTCGACTTCGACCATGCGGGCGGGATCGAGGATTTTCCCCACGCCCGCGTTCACGTGATGGAAGCGGAGCTAGAGGCGGCCGAACGCAAGCGTCGCGGTTTCGTCGCCAAGCGCCGCTACCGGCCGGAGCAATGGGACGACGTGCGCGATTGGCGGACCTACGCCGGAGCGGGCGGCGACCGCTGGTTCGGGCTTGAGGCGGTTCGGCAGCTCGACGGCCTTCCGCCGGAGATCCTGATGGTCCCGCTGCCCGGCCACACGTGGGGCCATGCGGGCGTCGCGATCGACACCGATCACGGCTGGGTCCTCAATGCCGGCGACGCATATTTCTACCGGCGCGAGCTGGATCTTCAGCGGCGGCGCTGCACGCCGGGCCTCCGCTTCTACCAGCGGCTGATGGATACCGACCGCGAGCAGCGTTTCGCCAACCAACGGCGAATACGCGAGCTCAAGCGTCATCACGGCGACGAGGTTACGATCTTCTGCTCGCACGACGCTATCGAGCTCGAGCGGATGCAGAAGCTGGCGAACCCGCGGCAGCGGGAACCGATCGTTCCCGCGCGCGGATTGCAGCCCGCAGTCGCCTAGGCGGTCGCCGCGGCGCTCTTCGTCCGCGCCTGGAAGCTCTTGCGCAGCTTCTGGAGCTTGGGCGGGATCACCGCGAGGCAGTAGGGGTTCCGCTGCCCCTCACCTTCCCAATATTCCTGGTGATAATCCTCCGCCGGATACCATTCCGCCTTCGGCTCGATGGTCGTCACGATCTTGCCGCCATGGTTCGCATTGTTGCGCTCGATCGCCGCGCGAGCCTGACGCCCCTGCTCCTCATTCTCCGGAAAGATCGCGGAGCGGTACTGGGTGCCGATGTCGTTGCCCTGGCGATTGAGCTGCGTCGGATCGTGCGTCGCGAAGAAAATGTCGAGCAGGTCGTCATAGCTGATGACGTCCGGATCGAAAGTCACTCGGATCGCCTCCGCATGGCCCGTGTCGCCGCCGCAAACCTGCTTGTAATTGGGGTTGACGACCGAGCCGCCAGTGTAGCCGCTCTCGACCTTGGTCACGCCGATCACGTCGTTGAAGACCGCTTCGGTGCACCAGAAGCACCCGCCGGCTAGGGTCGCGACCTGTTCCGCCATGTTTCCGCTCCTTGTTCGTTCGAAGCGGAGATAGGAACCATTACGGCTTTTGGTAAGAAGCCTTCAGGCTCGCGAGTTCGAGCCGTTTTCCGACCCACTCGGCAAGCTCGTCAAAGCTCAGCGGATTGTCGAACACGATGCCGGCCTTGCGGTCACTGTACCAGCGCACCTCACCCTTGATGGGGCGGAGGCTCTCGACGACCACGACGACCTTCTTCCCGACGCAATATTGCTCGATCGGCTCGACCTTCATCCCGCCGAGCGAGATGTCATGGACGTCGACCGTGTAATAGACCTTGTCGACCCGCACCGAGGCGCGGCAGCCGACGCGAAGGCGCGGAGGGCGAGCCCGCAGGCCGTGGCGCGGCTTGCGGCCGGCAAGCATCTCGCCGAGGTCGAGATCCTGGTCGAACTTTAGTCCGACGGTGCCTTCGCGGATCCAGACGACGCTCGCCGGGATCTGCTGCGATGACAGTTCTACCGCCACGGAATCGCCAACGCTGACCGGCTGGCTGCATTCGGCCATGAGGCCGCCCGCCGATACATTGCGGACACGGATGAGCTGCTCGCCGAGTGGTCCCACCAATTTCGCCACCCGGAGCATCGGCGCGATGCGATCATCCTCGCGGCGCTCGGCGGGGCGAGGCACGGCGGTGCTCAACGAAAAAGTCGTCGAGTCAAAAGCTTCATTACCGGCTTCGTCGAAAAGCGCGGCGGGCTTACGGCGAATGAGCGAGCCAAACATGCGATTCTCCAACGGCCTCGCGGCTCGATGATGATAGGAAATTTCCGTTAAGAACCTGTTTCAATCGTTTGACGCGCGTAAGCTTCGAGCGCAGACAGTCCGAGGGTGTGTGCCGGAAGGAGTTTGGGTTGATGGCGCAGCCGCGACTGCTGCTGATTGACGACGAGCCTGTGCTCGCTGATTTCGTCGCCAGCGCTGCAGCCGAAAGCGGGTTCGACCCCATCGTCACTTCGGACGACCTCACTTTCCGACAGAAATTTGCCGCCGAGCACCCCGACGCTGTTGCGCTGGATCTCGGAATGCCCGTCGACGGCGTCGAAATCCTGCGTTTTCTGTCGACCGAAGCCTTTTCAGGCCCGGTCCTCATCATCAGCGGCTTCGATCGTCGAGTGCTGGAATCCGCGTTCCGCCTTGGCGAGGCTCTTGGCCTGCGCATGGCGGGGCCCGTCCCCAAACCCGTCCGTTTTGAAGAGCTCGAGCGCTTTCTTCACGATCTGAAGGCCGCGGTGCCGACATGACGTCAGCGGACGCTCGTCTGCTCCCCAGTTTCGCACGAGCCCTCAAAAACCA
>JAEVYW010000031.1 GCA_023392555.1 Pseudomonadota bacterium
CTTCGTCACAGCGCTCGATGACGCTGTTCAATAAATATGCCGGCACCAAGTTCGACGCCAAGCTCGCGAGCTTCGATGCGCTCGATGCACTCAAGGCCAAGCCGGGCCGGGTCTGTCCGCTCGTTTGCAATCATGGCTTCAAAGCCGACGGTGATGCTTGCGTGAAAATCACCTGCCGCGCCGGCTACCGCGTCAATGATGACAACGAATGTGAGAAGTTGCAGGACAAGAAGTCAGTTGCCACGCGTGAGGAGAGCACCAAGCGCGATGCAGAACGCAAGAGGGTCGAATCCGCACCGGCGAAGCCCCAAGCGACCGGGCAGATGATCTGCACCGATGCTGGCTGCCGCCCGGTCAGGAGTGGGTGTAGGCTGGTTGAGAATCCATCCGCCAACAACTCCCGCAGAATCAATGATCGTCTGATGGAAGTCTGCAATTGAAGGGCGGGAATCCTGGTGAAGCCCAAACTCGCGAGCTTCGATGCGCTCGACGCGATCAGCGTCAAGCCGGGTCGGGTCTGCCGCTGACTCGCGGGCATGACTTAAGGCCAACGGCGATACCTGCTTGAACGCCCAGTCCCGCTTCTTCTTGTGTCCGCTTCTGGCCCCAACCGGAAGTCAGACAGTGTCTGGTTTTGGGCCGCTGTTGGAGGACAAGGGACATCAGTCACATAGCCGATCAATGAGTACGCGCTCCCTCCACCTACATCATCGCCTGTCCGACGTCTGCTATCGCCTCGAAGCGCAGCGACCTCAACGCCGGAAGCCTTTGGAACAGTAAAGGCCGATGTCTTTGGGCAAGGTCCTAATGCACTTTTGGTCTTCTAGGGAAGCTGCTCACGCGCCGGCGCAGACCGCCACTTAGCGGGCAAACAGGTCCGGCTGCGTGGATGGGCCACCAGGATAGACCAGGAGACGGGCGCCGTGAGGCCGAGCCGCCGCGGTGATGATCGCCCGTTCCATCTTCCCTGGCCCAAGGATGTGAAATACCTGCTCACCGGCGGCGAGCAGGTAGTCGGTGATGATCCGCCGGTGGCAGCGCCACCACACTGTTTCGGCGCACATGATGGCACAACGTTGCGTCTCGCCAAGCCGCCTCAGATGCGCAAGTCCGCTCTGAAAACGTTCGCTCATGGCGTAGTCGGCATAGTTGTGAAAGCTCTTGTTGGCCCAAAACGAATTCATGGTCGGCGACACGTCGGGCATGCGCCCGCGCAGCCCCCCGAGCGCGCCCATATGCTCATACTCGATCCCGTACGTCCGCAGAGAATCCGGAATCGTTTCGCGGTTGTACTGCGGATTGGTCCGGGAACGCGGCACCGTGCGCACGTCGCCCAGCAGGGTCACCTCGACGGATTGCAGCAGTTCAACGAGTTCATCAAGCGCCCGGGTGCCGTGACCGATCGTGTAGAAAGGGTGCGCCATTCCGAATCATCCTCTCCGCCCTCGAAGTCAACTTGGGGCTTGATGAACCAAGATGCCAGCACCGCCGGCGTCGGAGTAGAGCAGGAACGTCATCAGCGGCCGGGCATTGAGCTTATCATCCGGAGCATGCAGATGAACGAGCAGATGGAACTTGCGATCGCGATGCTGGCAGTGACCGTGTCTGCGGTCCTGCTGGTAGCGGGCTCGTTCTATCTGGATCGGCTCACTACGCCGGAGGCGTCCAGTACGGGCGCAGCATTGACGCGGCAAGCGGACGCAGAGGAAGGACTCGATCTTCGACAGATCAACGAACGCAATCTGTACATAAGATCGGAACGGTAAGCTTGCGCGTCCGCGACGCCAAGTCGGAAAGGAAGAACCCTGCGGTACTTGGTTTTACTTGTTGTTCGTCCGACAGACCGATTGTCGGTTCCGCCGTCGCCCCATCAGCCACGGCAACCAGTATAAACGTCAGCTTGGCCTGGCAAACGCGACCCACAGCCCTTTGGGGCGACCGCGGCAGTCTGCTGAAGTACGTCGACAACGGAAGACGCGCTCGCAAAAGACTCGGCATGATGTGGCTAATCCAGAGCGAACTCTGGATTATATTCGAGAGAAAGCCCGTCAAACGCACCGAATCATGGAGACCTCAGCCATTCATTGAGCTGGGAGCTTGCGTCCGCTCGACGAGCCATTCGCAAGGGATGTTCGTGGCCTGCGCTTGGCGGGAGCCCCTGACCTGCTCGAGCAGTCACGATGCTTCCTGGGCAAAGCCACTTCCATTTCATTCCGTCTTGGTGGCGAAAAGGATCGTCAGAAGTAGGCTGGAGTCCTGGATGCCTTTCACCGAATGCGTCTCACCACCGGTGAGATAGACCCACTCGCCCGCGCTCAACATGACCGTAGAATTCGCCAATCCGAGGGAAACACGTCCTTCAAGGCAATGGAGCATGATAGCTCCTGGCACCTTGTGAGGCGGGATTTCCGTGCCTGCCAAAACCACCAAGCGCACAGCTTCGAAATTGTCGGATTTCACGATTGCAGCCGTCTTCACGTTGTTCAGCTTGTCCCCAAGCGGCCCCAAATCCACAACCTCTCCCGGTTTCGCATGATGCAGTCCCACGACTTGCTCCTTTTCGGATCAATTAGTTGCTCCAGCGCCCGGTCTGGGCACATATCCTGGAAGCTCTCTAGCGCTCGACAAACTTGTCTCTCGCGGTGAGAACGGCTCCATCGTGCTCGTCGCGGGCCGTAAAGACCACATCTCCCTGAACATGCTCCGGGGCGGTTAGCGTGACGCGCAGCAACTCAGACGTATCGGGCGCTACTTCCACAGGTGTAAGCGCTTCGTTGCCGAAGATGGACATATTGGCGGCCACGCCCGACACCGAAAGCGTGTACCGATGGGGGCTTGACGACTTGTTGAGCAGCTTGACGGTGTATGCGTTGCGGATCGCCCCGTCCGAAAGCCGGACCGCCACGGGATCGCGGTCGTGCTGGACGGAAAGGGACGCCGTCGTCTTCGTTCCGAAGGCTATCGCGATCACACCGGCGAGCGCAACGCATGCCAAGGTCAAACCGACTGTCTTTGGACGCACCAGACTGTTGACGGTGGGCTCGACCCGGCGACCGCGCTCCACGTTCGCCCAGCTTTCATAGTCGATCAGACCGCGGGGGCGGCCGAGCTTCGTCATTACTCCATCGCAGGCATCGACGCAGAGGCCACAGTTGATGCAGGCGAAGTTCGGCCCTTCGCGTATGTCGATTCCGATGGGACAAACCGCGACGCACTGGCCGCAATCGACGCAATCGCCCGCCGGCTTTCCCTGCAGCCTCAGTTCGGCGGCCTTCTTGGCAGAGTTCCGCTGCTCGCCGCGATAGTCCCGATAGTTCACGGTGTACGCGTCCGGATCCCAGATGGCGCCTTGAAGACGCGGCCAGGGACACATGAACGTGCAGACCTGCTCGCGGGCGAACCCGGCAAGCCCGTAGGTCGTCCCGGTGAAGACCAAGATCCAGGTGATCGCGGTGACTGAGACCTCGCCGGACGCGAAGCCGCGCAGGAGGTCGGGCGCATCTGTGAAATAGAAGATCAGAGTGCCTCCGGTCGCCACCGAAATCAGCAGCCAACCGGCATGTTTCAGGACGATCCTGGCTATCCTGCTCGCCGTCAGCGGCGCGCCGATATTCTTGAGCCGCTGTCGACGGTCCCCCTCGATCAGCCGCTCGACGAGCAGAAACAGATCGGTCCATACCGTCTGGGGACAGGCGAAACCACACCACAATCGACCGGCAAGCGCATTGGTCAGAACGAGTATCGTAGAAGCTAGAACCAACAGCCCCGTAACGAGATAGAGATCCTGTGGCCACAGTTCGACGAAGAACGCGTAGAGCCGTCCGTTGGCGAAATCGAGCAGGACGGCCTGGTCGGGTGCGTTGGCACCACGATCCCATCGAAGAAACGGCGTCACGTAGTAGATCGACAGCGTCACCAGAAGGATGGCCCACTTCAAGCGGCGGATCGGGCCCTGCACCGCTTGCGGCACGACAGGCTGCCCCGTGGCGGCGGTAGCCCTTGCGCGCGTTCTGGCGTGGTCGATTTCGATCGTGACTGCCATGGCGGCCTTAGCTCGCGGCAAGATCGAACGTGGTCGGGACTGCCGTTTCGCCGACCGATGGTTCGAGAACCGCAGGCTGCTGCAGCTGGGCATAGAGGCCCTCGACATGGGCGCAAACCTTTTCGACCTGCTCCGCCTCGAGGAACTGGCCGAGACGGTCTCGGAAGAAGGGCTTCAGGACACGTCCGGTGACGCCCCTCTCGGCGTGCATGAGATCAACGAGATTCTGCTCGAGCGGCGACAGTATGGCACCCGTCGTCACCGGATCGAAGATGCGTCGCAAGGACTGCTCCACGGCCACCCAATTGCCCCGGGAGATGTGCGTCAGCACGTTGTTGACGTGTGAGTGTGCACGAAAGGCCGCGACCATTCGGAACGCCAGTTTGTGGAAAGGAGGGGTCATGGCCGTTGTTTGCGGCGCGCGACGAAATGCAATGCTCACTTCAGTCTCCATCCAAGCCCGCCGTGGTCGTCTCGGACATCATCTTCGGCGGTCGGACGAAGGTATCAGCGGAACGGCGCCGACTCGTTGCGCCAACTCAAAGACGCAAGCGGACAAGGCCGCGTCAGTTGACCGCTGCGAAGCCGAGAGAGGCCTTCGTCGCTGGCTCGATCAGCGACGGGGACCAGGGCGGCTCGAACGTCATCGTCACGTCGACGGAAACGACCTCGGGGACCGCCGACGCGGCGGCCCGCACTCCCTCCCTCAGAAAGCCCGCGGCGGGACATCCTGGCGTGGTCGCCGTCATCGTGATGTGGACCGCCTCGCCCTCGATGGCGATGCCGTACACGAAGCCGAGATCGACGATGTTGTGTCCGAGTTCCGGGTCGATCACGACCCGAAGCGCCTCCCTCACCCGCGCAGCGAGATCGTCCGTCATGACGGCGCCCTTACCGTGAGCTCGTACGTCGTCCCGTCCGGCGTGAAGCCTCCGAGCCAGCGGAACCCCCTCTTCTCGAGCTGCGGAAACAGAAAGACGGGCTCGCGACGGAGCAGCGCCGAAAGCGTCTCGCCCGGCGCAAGTTGGTCGGCGGCAGCAAGGATCCGGACCATGGGTTCGGGCGGATCGAGATCCCGGTTGTCCAGCTTGACGAGAGGCTCCGGCCAAGGTCCGGCGTTCCAGTCCGCGGAAGGGGCCGGTCCGCTGTCCTCCTTCGCTGGCTCGGCCGGCGTGAACAGCACTACCCACTCGCCTCCTTCGAGCGGCTGCGCGGAATGGGCAAATCCCTTGTTGGCCATCACGGCAAACAGCGGAATCGGCTTGAACGTCGCGTAGAGACGAAGTCCCTGCCCCGGCTCCAGCCGCTCGAGGGCTGCCATGATGACCGAGAACGGCTCGCCCCCCGCGCGGAGGATCGGACGGACATCGACATCGAGGTATGCGGTCATGGGTCTTCCTCTCAGTTTCGGGCGAACAACAGGTGCGGCGCGACGGCGCCACCGGGCAACCGCAGCGAGGCCGAGACATCGGCGAGCCGTCGTATCCGGACGATCTCATGGACGATGCCGACCACGCCTGCCGACATGGCTGCCGCTGCGACCCGGAAGACGTTCGGATCGTGCGCCAGTAGAGCGATAGTTCCTGCCCAGACAGCCAGGTAGTAGATGACGAACCATTTCGTCGCCCTGCCTTCCGCGACGAGGTCCTGGACGCGCGGGGTCGGCACCCGTCCCATGACCGGGCCGTAGGTTTCCAGCCAGGTCAGGAACGCGACGATCTTGTATAGCTTCGCGAGCACTAGCCCCGACAGCCATCCGAACACCGCGAGGAAGGCGAAGGCGCCGACGTTCTCCGCGAGCGCATCCAACGAGACCAGCGCCAAGCCCAGGACGGCCACGCCGGCGAGACTCCCGAAGGACAACGTCGCGATGCGCATGTTGAGCTCGAGCTGACGGCGCTTGCGGCCCCGGAAGATCCCGGCGATGTCGCGTCCGTACAGGACGACGGACACAAGGCCCAGGATTCCAGCCACCGACAGCACGACGTTCATACCGGCCGCAAACCCCACGGCCAATGCACCGCCCGCCACGGTCAGCGCTACCGCCATGGCACCGACAGCAAGCGTCATGCGGCTCTGGCGGTCGTCCACGTCGGGTGCCAGCATGAACATCGACAATAGCCGATAGCTGACCCCCATCGCCGTCAAGGTCAGCCAGCCTCCGAGCCCCGCGATCGCATGGAGCGGCACACCCGACGCCAACATTCTTTCGCCGATCAATCCGCCCCGGCCGGCGAGAGCAAACGCAAAGATCGAGCCGAAGGCTACGGTCGCGCAGAGCGCGCCCATCCCGACGAGAACGAAGCGGGCCGGGCCCGTCGACCGCAGCCAGGCGGTCAGGCCGAGGTCGACGACAACGAGACCGAATCCTGCAACCAACAGAACAGCGCCGGCGGGAAGCCCCCAGAGCGCGGTCTGCAGGCGTCCGCCAAGCGCCATGAATCCCGCGAGCAGCAGAACGAGGCCAACGGTCAAGAGGACCAGGGCCGGCAACGCCCACGTTTCGGAGAAAAGCGGCTTCGCCACCAGAACAGGCACGAACTGGAACAGCGCCCCGCACATCGCCAGGCTCAACCAGCCGATGCAGACCGCATGCACCAGAACGAGCGTGTCGGGCGAGGCGATGTCGGCGGCCGGATAGCCGACGCCGACGACCATCAGAGCGAGCGCCGCCAACAACCAGGTCAGCGCGGCCGCGAAGTACGCCATCGTCCATCGCGATATGCTGCCGCCGATCATGAAAGTTCCCGCGATTTCATGCGGACAATCTAGGCAAAGTAGAAGCGGATTTCTTTGTGATGCCGCAAAGACCTTGCGGTTCCCCGTGAGTAGCCTGCGTAAAACACATCGGAGCACGAGAGATGAGAATATTCGAACGCCTACGAGAACGAAGAAGCGCCGCGGCCTACGAGCCGGATGCCAACGACAAGACGGCGGCAGTACCGTACACGCGAGACGCGCCGCAGAACGAAGACCGCGCGAATGGCAGCGCGGTCGACGCCCGCTAATTGCCACAGGCTCAACTGTGCGCCGCCGCCGGAACAAATCTCGCCCACAACCGATTTCCGTAACACAGGTTATTTCCCGCGCGGTGCTGGCCGTGACCGACGACCGGCGTCGGGCCGGAACGGGTCAAGCGGGTTCGCCATGTGCGCCAGATGCATCGAGATCGATCAGCGCATCGTCCTCTACCGGTCGCTTCTATCTCGCATTTTCGACGAGCAGACGGTCGCTGGCCTCAAGCAGCTCATTGAGCACCTGTCGGACGAGAAGCTCCGCCTGCATCCGGAGACCGACGAGAAGCAGTGACGTCGGATACGCTGCGCTTTCGGCACTGCTTTGCGAAAAAACAAGTACAGCAGAGGGTTCCCCGCGAACGGACCGGGTCGAAGGTTGAGCCGAGCCAACCGCGGATAGTGTCGCACCGCGTCGCCCGGTAAGGACTCATGGTCACCATTGATCGTTCGCTAGTCGCTCAACCGCTGTCGCTGCGGTCGACAGCATCGCGCTGTCCTGGCCGTCGGCGTCCTGGGCTGGTTTGGTCAACAATATCCCAGTCTCGGAGCAAGCGCCCTGCAGATCGTCGGCAGCCGGTTGCAGGACACCCAGGCGCGCGTCATCGAGATCTCGAACGAGCAGGTCGAGCAGCGCGTCGCGCGTGCGCTGTTGCGTCTCGCCAAGCAGGCCGGGAAGAAAGTGGAAGCCGGGATCGAAATAGATTTCCTTATCACGCGTCAGGACGTCGCCGAGATGACCGGCACCACTCTCCACACCGTCAGCCGCATCCTGAGCGCGTGGGAGAGCCAAGGACTAGTGGAGGGCAAACGACAACGCATCGTGCTGCGGGATTTGCAGCGTCTGCACCTTCTCGCGGAACAAGCTGATAAATAGGCGTTCCAGATCCAGCAAGATGGTCTAGTTGTCGGTCGTCGCCAAGCCAGCATCGATATCGGCGATGAGGTCGGCTTCCGCCTCCAGTCCTACGGAAAGCCGCAAAAGCCCTTCGCCAATTCCCGCCGCCTCTCGCGCTTCCGCGCCCATACCCGCATGCGTCATGCTCGCCGGGTGGGCGATAAGGGACTCGACGCCCCCAAGCGAGTCGGCAAGCGTGACGAGGCGGAGCGCTTCCACGAAGCGGCGCGCTGCGGAAATCCCCCCCGCCAGCTCGAAGCTCAACATCGCGCCGAAGCCCGTCTGCTGCATTTTCGCGATCGCATGTCCGGGATGCGAGGGAAGACCAGGGTAGTGAACGGCCCGCACGCGCGGGTCTCTCTGCAGGACGCCTGCGAGGGACAGGGCCGTCGCCTGTTGCCGCTCGATACGCGGGAACAGGGTGCGCAGCCCACGCAGCGTCAGATAGGCGTCGAACGGCGCTCCCTTCACGCCGGTGAGATTGGCCCATTCCGAGAGCTCGGTCAGATCATCCTGACACGATGCGACGACGGCACCTCCCACGACGTCGGAATGTCCGTTGAGATATTTCGTGGTCGAATGGATGACGAAGTCGGCTCCGAGCGCGATCGGACGCTGAAGCGCCGGCGACAGGAAAGTGTTGTCGACCGCCGTCTTCGCGCCGACGGCTTTGGCGCGCTCGGCTATGGCGCGGATGTCGACGACCCGCATGAGGGGGTTGCTGGGCGTCTCGACCATCACCAGCGCCGGCTTCCTGTCGAAAGCCGCTGACAGCGCGCCCTCGTCGGCTTGATCGACATAAGCGAGCTGAAACTGCCCCCGATCGCGCCGTGCGCCAAGCAGCCGGTAAGTGCCGCCATAGCAATCGTGCGGGGCAATCACCAGATCACCCGCCTTCAGGCGCGACAAGACCAGATCCACCGCGGCCATTCCGGACGCCACCACGATGGCGCCGGCGCCCCCCTCCAGCTTTGCCAGCGTTTCGCCGAGCAAATCGCGGCTCGGATTTCCCGCTCGTCCGTACTCGTAGGCGCCGGGGTCTTGGAAGCCGGCAAAAGCAAAAGTGCTAGACAGATGGATCGGCGGCACCACCGCGCCGAACGCGGCGTCTGCGACCACGCCGTTCGCCGCAGCGACAGTTTGGAGGGTCGGGGGTTTCGACATCGATCTCGTCTCCACGACCGACCGGAATCGAACCCGGTCCTGGACCGGGCTCAATTTGCGATGGCCTATTGCTGGACCAGCTTCACCGGCGCCTTGTCGAAAGTGTGGAGGTAGCCGATCAGATCCTTGATCTTCTGCTCGTCCTTGATGCCGGCGAACGCCATCTTGGTCCCCGGAATCTTCGCCTTCGGATCCTTGATGTATTCGCTGAAGGTGGCTTCGTCCCAGGTGATGCCGGACTTCTTATTGGCGTCCGTATAGTTGTAGCCCTCGACGGATCCCGCCTTGCGTCCGATCAACCCGTTGAGGACCGGACCGACGACGTTCTTGGCGCTATCGCCGACCTGATGGCACGCCTTGCAGACGGCAAAGACCTTTTCGCCGGCGGCGGCATCCTGTGCGTTCGCCTGTCCAAGTCCCGCGACAGAAACCAAGGCTACAATAGCAATCTTCCTCATTCAGTTCTCCTTGCTTCAGTTAAAGGTTCAAGGCGTCACACGACTAGGTCCGATACGGAACCCGTACTATCGATCAGATGGACGCGGTCGATATCCGATCTCAACAGCGGCAGCAGCGATCGGATCCGGCCTTCCGGCATCACGCTGAAGGCGGTGGACAAGGCGTCGGCCGCGGTGGCGCTGCGGGCCACGATGGTGACGCTGCGATAGCGGCTGGCGCAGCGGCCGGACAGCGGATCAAACAAATGATTGAAGCGGCCTTCTAAATCGAATTGGAAGCCGTAGCCACCCGAAGTCGCGACGGCGCGGTCCACGATTCCAAGCGTGGTCTCGATCCGCCCCGCACCTTCCGGATCCGCCAGGCCGACCGTCCATGGGCGCCCGTCCGGACGGGCACCGATCGCCCGGGTCTCGCCCATATCGACCAGACTGTGGGTTACGCCTCGGGATCGCAGCAGCTCGACGACCTTGTCGGTCACGTAGCCTTGCGCGATTCCGTTCAGAGTGACAGCCATGCCGCGCGGCATCGCGATCCGGTCGCGCGTCACGGCGAGCCGGCCGCATCCGACACGCGCGCGGGCGGCATCGATTGCCGCAGGCGCAGGTCCAGTCGGGTCCGCATCGCGCCGGGAAAAATGGCCTGCGTAGAGGTCCCACAACGGCTGTACCGTGACGTCGAACAGCCCGCCCGTCGTCTCGGCGTACCGCTTCGATATCGAGAGAAGATCGACCATCTCGACGGCGGGATCGACCAGGATGCCGGTTCGGTTCAGTTCGGCCAAGGCCGAGTCTTCCAGGTAGAGGCTGAACAGCCGTTCTAGCCGGCGCGCCTCGGCGCAGGCCGCCGAAATCAGCCGCTGGGCCTCGTTCCGGTCACCGTGATGGATCTCGACCGTCGCAACCGCACCCATCATGGTGCCGCGCCAGGTGACGGGCGGGACTTCCGCGAAAGCTGGCCGATCCCATGGAAAAAGACCGAGACCGGCCGCTACGGCACTGATCCGGACGAAGCGCCGGCGCGACAAGGTGCGGGTCATCTTCTCCTCCTCACTCTCTCGGTCCAGGGCGACCGTCGGCCGCCTCGTCCGCGGAAACGTTGTCCCTGGCGCCGCCCGAGGAAAGCACGTAGTCGCGAGGCACCTCGTCGAAAGCGACGATCCTGCCTCCGTTTTCTCCGACGAACCGCTCTGCCGCCGCCCTGTCCGAGAACGGCACGGCTTCATCGCCTCCCATGCCGCCCTTCACGCGGCTGCCGATCACGAAAAAGGCCTTGCGGGCTTCGACCCAATTGTCGGATCCCGGCTTGTCCCAACTGGACGCCCTGCCCATGTCGGACACGTAGATCGCCAGGATGTCCTTCGGCTCATCGGGAAGCACCGTGAAGGCGATGGTGTCGCGCGCCGACGAGAACCAGACGGGCTCGATCAGGCTCGCCACGAAAATCTGCCCCTTGGGCCCGGGGTGCTCCAGCACGTTCATGCCGCAATAATGGCCGATCAGCTCGGCCGTCATCCGGTGAGGCGGCGGAGGAGCAGCCGCCTGCTTTTCGTTGCAGCCAAGCAGCAGAACAGGCAGCAGAAGCGCGAAGGCGATCGTCCTCACCTTCATAGCTCCCTCCTTGAAAAAGCGAGAGCCGCGCAACCGAGCGGAACGACCGTCCAGGCCACCATGGCGACCAGGAGCACGCCGGCCGATAGTGCAGTGCCCTGAGCCAGGCCTGCCATGCCGGCGAAGCTGCTGACGTTCGCAAAGCCCGTGAGATTGAATAGCCGATAGGCATCCGTCGGATTCAGGAGCAGCATCGCATCGACGGCGCCGGCGGAGATGTTGCGCCCCTGGTCCGCGGCCAGGATGCCGAGCAGCGCCATGTCGTAGATCAGCACCAGCAGCAGCCAGAGACCGACGCACACACCGGCGGCCGTGCCCCGGTCACGGACGAGCGCGCTGACGAGATAGCCGATGGCGACGAACACGGCCCCGAGCAGCACGGAAGAGCCGATCATCGCGGCAAAGGCGACCAGACTGTCGGAGCCGATCCGGCTTCCGGCAACCGAGAGTGCCGCAGCGGCTATGCCGTATCCGAGGCACGTCGCGAAGGCGAGCACCGCCAGGTGCCCGATGAACTTTCCGACCAGGACCTGCCACCGGGCGACCGGATAGCTCAGCAGCAGGAGCATCGTCCCCCGTTCCATGTCGCCTACGATGGCGTCATGCGAGATCAGGAGCGCGATCAGAGGAATCAGGAAGATGGTGAGGCTCGACAGACTGACGATCACGACATCGAGCGCACGTACGCCGACAGTGCCGGTCGGAGCGCTGCCGAGGAACGTCAGCGAAAGGGCGAGGCCGGCGAGCAGCAGCGTCGAAGCCAGCACCCATCGGTTCCGGATCGCCTGATGGACTTCCTTGCGGGCGATGACGAGCGGGGTCATGAGGTTCTCTCCGCCTGGCGCAGGAAGTGCGCATAGAGTTCGTCCAGCGTCGGCGGCATCACGTCGACATCCTCCACCGACGTCCCGGACGACGTGACCCGATGAAGCAGTTCGAGCTTGCGGTCCGGCGCGGCGTCGATCTCGACGATATGGCCGTTCAGTCGCCGACAGGGCGCGCCTTCCGGGAGCCAGGTCGGCATCTCGCCGCGGGCCAAGCCACCTACCTTCAACCGGATCTTGGTGGGCAACTTCGCGATGTTGCGGAGCCTTTCGATGGAGCCGTCCGCGACCTTCACGCCGCGGTTCATAATGATGACCCGTCCGGCCCGTTCTTCGAGTTCGGTAAGCGCATGAGAGGAGAGGAGCACCGTCGTGCCTTGGGCGGCGAGCCGCTCGATCACGTCATAGAAGGTCTGGCGCAGCTCAGGGTCGAGACCGGTCGTCGGTTCGTCCAGCAGCAGCACCCTGGGACGACCGATTAGAGCCTGCGCGAGCCCCAGACGCTGCCGCATGCCTTTCGAATAGGTCCCGACGCGGCGACCAGCGGCGGCTCCGAGGCCGACCGTTTCGAGCAATTCGAGCGCCTTCGCCACAGGCTCGCGCTTGAGCCTGGCGTAGAAGGCCTGCGTCTCGCGACCAGTCAGGGCGGCGTCGAACGAAACGTTCTCGGGCAGATAGCCGAGTTGCCGGCGACCGGCGAACTCGCCCGCGGCCGGATTGTCGCCGAGCACCTCGATCAGGCCTCGCGTCGGGCGGATCAGCCCCAGCATCAGCTTCATCAGGGTGGTCTTGCCGGCGCCGTTATGACCGATCAGGGCGACGAGTTCGCCGCCGCGCAACTCGAACGACGTCCCGCGCACGGCCTCGACGCGTCCGTAAGTCTTGGTGACATCAATGATCCGAACCGTGCCCCTCATTGCGCGCCCTCGCCTACCCGACGCTTCGGCGGAGACATCAAGGGGTGGCTGTCAATTACCCCGCCCGGCAGCAGCGCCGGAAACTGCGCTTGCGCCCATCTCAGCACCTGCACGGCAGGACTGTTGATCAGGACCTTCGCCGAAGGGGCCGTCCACAGCACCCTGTCAACGAGATCGTTGGGGCGGTAGGTGGCGTCCGCTACACCGTCGCCGTTGAGGTCGAAGGCGGGATTGTCGCTCCAGTAGTTGCCGCGTCCGCCCCTGGACCAGTCGAGGTCTCGCGTACCGACGTACTTCACCTGGTTGCGGTTGCCGATGAAGGCGTTGCCGGTAATCTCGTTGCCTTCCGAGCCCGCCGTGAAGTGCACGCCGATCTCGCAGCGCTCGAACCAGTTGTTTCGAAACTTGTTGTGATTGGTGTTGTAGATGAACACGCACTTTTCCGGACCGTGTCGGACATTTCGCTCGCCCTTCGTCTCCGGGATCATTCCGCGCTCGTCGTCCGGCCCGTCTTCCGTTTTGCTCGCCACCGCTCCCAACAGACCTCCTGTCACGCGGTTTCCGTCAATATCGGCGTAGTTCGCGTAGTTGAAAAGCATGCCGTGATCGCGATCGCGATCGGAAGTGTTATCGCGGATCGTCAATCGGTTCGAATACATGATGGCGTAGCCGACATGGTTGCGGATCGAGACGTTCCCACTGACCTCGCTGTCATTGGTGTACATGTAGTGGACCGCGAAACGCACCTGCTCGAACCGGTTCCGGAGGAAGCGATCCTTGCGGCTGGAAATGGTGAAGATCCCGTCGCGCCCGTACCGGAAAATGTTGTCCGCGATGGTCACGTCTGGCGCATTCCAAAGCGAGACGCCGTTCCCCGCCTCGCTCAGCCGTCCACCGCGTAGACCTTCGATGACGTTGCCGACGACGCGCGATCCCTTCGCGCCGTGCACGTAGACGCCGAACAGGTTTCCTTCCAGGCGATTGTTCTCGATCCTCGTTCGCTCGGCCGTCTTCTGCAGGAAGATGCCGGAATTCATCTCCTGCAGGTCGCGGCCCGACCCGCGCACGGTTACGTCGCGTACCGTGACGTCGGGCGCGCTGACCGTGACGACGTTGCCGGCTCCGCCGCCGTCGAGCACCGCGCCCGGACGGCCCTTCAGGACGAGCGGCCGCTCGATCCGCAGCGGACCATGATATCGGCCGGCCGCAAGTTCGATGACGTCGCCGTCGCGGGCGCGATCGAGCAGCGCCTGCAGCGGCTGGTCCGGCGCAGCCACCAGCGTCTCCGCGACCGCGGAGCCCGACAGTCCGGCGGCGACGAGCGCCGCCGGAAACATGCGTAAGAGAGGACGCACCGTCACACCGATCAGACCGATTTCGGCTCGACGAACATGCGCCCCTTCATCTCCATGTGCATGGCGTGACAGAACCATGAACAGTAGTACCAGTAGACACCCGGCTTGTCGGCGGTGAACGTCACCGAAGCCGTCGCCATCGGCGCGATCTCCATCTGGATGCCATAGTTGACGATGCAGAAGCCGTGCGTCAGGTCTTCCACCGCATCGATATTGGTGATGAAGACGGTGACTTCCTCGCCTTGTTTGACCTGGAACTGCTCGAGGCCGAAAGCCGGAGCGGTCGACGTCATGTAGACGCGCACCTTGTTGCCGTCGCGGATGATCTTGGAATCCGCTTCAAGGTCGATGCCGTCGGCCTTGGCCTGCTTGACCGCGTCCGCGAACATCGGATCGGCACGGTCCCAGATCGAGATCGGGTTGATCTTGGAGCGGTGGACGATGGTCGCATCGTGGGGTTCGGCGAAGCTCGGGCCGTCGTGCACCAGGATCATCTTGTCGCCCGAGATGTCGATGAGCTGATCGTTCTCAGGCTTGAGCGGACCGACGTTGAGAAAGCGGTCCTTGGAGAACTTGTTCAGGGAGATCAGCCATTTTCCGTCGGCCTCCTTGGTCTGCCCCATCGAGGTGTGGTTGTGACCGGGCTGATAGTGCACGTCGAGCTTCTGGATGATAGGATCGACCTTCTCGCCCTTGAAGGCGCGCTTGGCGAGCTCGATGTTCCACTTGCATACCTGGCTGTCGAGGAACAGCGTGGTGTAGGCGTTGCCCTTGCCGTCGTAGGCGGTGTGCAACGGCCCGAGGCCGAGTTCGGGCTCGGCGACGACGACGTCGCGCGGCTTGATCTTGTCGTCGAACAGGTCGTCGAACTTGCGGACGTCCATCACGGTCACGGTGGGCGAGAGCTTGCCGGCCGCGACGATGTGGATGCCGTCCGGCGCCGTGTTCATGCCGTGCGGATTGTTCGAGACCGGAACGTAGCGCGTGTAGGCCGATCCCTTGCGCCCGTCGATCACGGGCACGCCGTTCATCTCCTTGAAGTCGCCCTTCTTGACCGCCTCCTCGATTCGCTTGATGTTGAAGATGACGACCCAGTCCTGCTCACCGGCGGTCATCTCCGTCAGATTGACGCCCTCTTCGGCGTTGTAGCAGGTCGCGAAGGCGTACTTGCCCTGGTAGTCGGCATCGACGTTGTCGAGGTTGCCGCTGACGATGATCTGCCAAGCCACCTTCATCGTATCGCCGTCGACCGCGGTGAAGATGGAACGGTACTGCTTCGGATCGTCGAGGATCTTGCCGTCGTTCGGCAACGGAACGCCGTCTTCGCCGTTCGCGAACACGTAGCCGGTGCGGGGATATTTCTGCACGCGCAGACCGTGGACCGTGTGCTGGTTCGGCAATTCGATGATCTTGTCGCACTTCATGACGTCGAGGCGCACACGCGCGACGCGGCTGTTGGCCTTGTCGTTCATGAAGGCGTAACGGCCGTCGTAGGTGCCGTCCGTGAACGAGATGTGCGGGTGATGCAGGTCGCCGTTCATGAACGTGCCGCCGCGGTTCTTGAGAAATTCGCGTGTCGCGGGTTGCATGTTTTCGGTCAGGACCTTCAGGCTTTCGTTGGTCTGTCCCCAACCTGTCGCGCTGCAACGGTTGAAGACGGGCACGCGCATCAATTCCCGCATCGAGGGCAGTCCGATGATGCGCATCTCGCCCGACTGCCCGCTCGAGAAGAAGACGTAGTATTCATCGAGTTCGCCGGGCGCGACCTCGACTTTTTGTACGGCCGGCCGGGCCGCAGGCGCCTTCGGGGCGGCATTCTTCGTCTGCGCCTCCGCGCTCGCGACGAAGCCGCCGTCCTTGATCGCCGCACCGGCGGCCAGGCCGACGCCCGCCGCGGCCGCCGTCGTTCCCAGCAGCGTGCGTCGACTGACGCCCTTTCCGTTTTCGTTGTCGCTCATGATTGCCTCCTCGGCTTCGGTTCAGGTTGCGGGTGGAGTGATGGCATCGGCCGACGCACCGACGGGCTTTCCGCCGGCCGTGATCACCGTCGCCGGACCCTTGGCGCCGCCGCGCATCGACGGCGACGACATGGCCTGGCGCTTCTCTCGTTTGAGCCGCACCTGGATCATGTGCGGGCAGCGGTGGTCGTCGAAATAGAGTTCCTGGCAGTGCATGCAGTAGATGCACTCGTTGACGTTGATATGCCCCTCGGGGTGGATCGCCTGGACGGGACACTCGTTGGCGCACCGCTGGCAAGGCGAGCCGCATTCGGGCCAGCGCCGGAGCCATTCGAACATCCGGACGCGGCCGGGGATCGCCAGCGCAGCGCCGAGCGGGCACATGTAGCGACAGAAGAAGCGTTCGACGAAGAGACCCGCGGCCAACAGCGTAAGCGCATAGACGACGAACGGCCACTCGCGCGCGAATTTCAGGATGATCGCGGTCTTGAACGGCTCGACCTCGGCAAGCTGCTCGGCGAAGGCGGTCGAATAGAGCGACAGCCCGAACAGGCCAAGAAAGACGATGTATTTGATCGGCCAGAGGCGCTCATGCAGCCCCCACGGCACTCTGAACTGCGGCACCTTCAGGGCCTGCGCAACATTGTTCAGAAGTTCTTGCAAGGCGCCGAACGGACAGAGCCAGCCGCAGAACGGACCGCGCCCCCAGAACAGCAGGCCGGCCGCGATCGAGGCCCACAGGATGAAGATCAGCGGGGCTGACAAGAAATATTCCCAGCTGAAGCCGGTCAGCAGAGAATTTGCGAAGGTGAGGACGTTGACGACCGAAAGCTGCGCGTTCGCGTACCAGCCAAGCCAGACAAGAATGAACAGCAGGTAGCCTCGCCGCACCCAGACGTAGACTTTGGGGCGGCGAACCAGAAAGTTCTGAAAAAAGAATATCAGCGTGAGCGCGCCGAGTGCCACCACCGCGACTGCGATCTTGACGGTGTTGCCCCGCCAAATCCGCAGCCAGAGGGGCTCTTCGTCGGTCGATGGCGTACCGACCTCCGGCCTTTCGGCTGATGAGGATGCCGGGGATTTTGCGGCGACGGCCTGCGAGGGCTGCGTCGACGGCGCGGGAGGCTGCGGCGCTTGCTTGAG
Organism: Pseudomonadota bacterium; assembly: GCA_023392555.1. GTDB lineage: Bacteria > Pseudomonadota > Alphaproteobacteria > Sphingomonadales > Sphingomonadaceae > Sphingomicrobium. The sequence goes on from JAEVYW010000031.1 coordinate 17,382, forward strand.
GTAGCCGTCGGGAAGATTGTAACCCAGGTCGAAGGTGACCAGAGCCTTGTCCCGCGCCCCCACCACCCGCTGCACCAGCAACTGCAGTTTCCACGGCTCGACCGGATCGAGCGCCATTTCGGGCGGCATGGTGAACAGTGCGATCTCCGGAAAGTCGGGTGCTCCCTCGGCGGCGAGACTGCCGAGCCGCGTGTGATCGCGATCGCGGAAGCGGACGCTGTTGGTGTCCTGGATCAACTCGATCCGGTCGAAGATACCTCCGCGGACGTATGCCGCTCCCTTGAAGGAGTAGCGGCCAGATCCGGCAACGACGAGCGCCTGCTGACCCGACTTCAACCGGTTGGCAAGACGCTGGTAACCGTCGTCACCAAGCAAGCTGCGGCCGATGGTCGGCACGGCGACATCGGCGACATAAAGATCGATGAAAGTGTCGTCGGGTGCACCCTCCTCCGGATGGGCCGCTGCCGCCGCATTGCCCGACTTTTCGAAAGCCTCGTTGATATCCGCGACCGACAGAAGCAGTCGGCGGACCGAGCCGTCGCCGACAAGAGTCTGCCAGTCGCGAGTTTCACTCTTTCCGGGATCGATGGACTTCGATGCGGACGGGCCAACCGCTGCGGCGACGCCTTGGTCCCCCAGCCGGCCGCTCTTGATCAGTTTCGTCGCCGATCGGACGATGCTGTCGCCAATCACCAGCACGGTGACCGTCGCACCGCTGACGATGTCGACCTGGGGCGCCGGGACGGCTCCGCGCGCAACGCCTGCCATGTCGACACCAGTCAACTTGTTGACTGCATCCAGGATGCGCTTCTCCGGAATGCCAACTAGGACGATCGGTTCCTTATGCTCAACGAGCTTGAATCCCGTCAAGATGCCCTTCGGGTCTATTCCGACAAGAAGTCGAATGGGCTTGCCGGAGTAGCCAGTCGCGTTGACGAAGTCGGAATTGAGGTAGACAAAGCCTTGGACTTGGTCGCCCTTATAGACCGGCACCACCGGCGGATCGCCCTGCGGCGGCCCAAAACGATCGGCGCCCGCGAATATATCGCTTGGCGATACCTTCAACAGGAAGGAAGGCAGGTCCGAACCTGCTTGAGCGGTACCTTGGGACATAAAGACGCAGGCCGCGAGCACCGCGAACAGAACTGCGGTCCAACGGCGTCTTGAGATCCCGGCGGAAGTCTGCATGGGGAGCACTCGCGAACTCGGCTTTCGCCAGTCTAACTTCTGTGCTCGAGATCAAGCCTCTCGTCGCTGACGTGGGGGCTCTCACCGTTTGCGAGATCGTCAGGCTCCAAGTCCATTCCCGGCTTCCGCTCATGGTTTACGTCAACAACTTAGCAGCCGCGAATGGTTCCTGATTTGCGCTGGAGCAAATCCTACCCGATCTCTTTGATCTATCTCCAAAGGCTAACAAGGCCGATCGGAACGCCGACCTCCTTCTCTTTGAGCAACCTTACAGGCGCGAGGATACAAGACGAAGTCGATGGTCAGGAGCTGTAACGATGCTTTGGTCACCCGCAAGGAACTCGCCTCCATCGAGTTGTTTAGAGGTCTTTCTGCGAGCGCCCTAGACGACGTGCGTACTTTCGCTAGACGTGTGATTTTCGCGAAAGAAGCGCGGATATTCGATCAAGGCGAAGGGCGCGTTCGGGCTCACGCGTTGCTGGAGGGAGGCGTTCGTATCTCGCAATCGGGCAGCGACGGAGCGCAAATCGTGCTCAGACTAATCGCGCCCGGCGAAATTTTCGGCACGATTGCCGCGTTCGCCGACCGCCGCTATCCGGGGGACGCGGATGCCATGTTGCGCTCGGTCGAAGTGAGCTGGAGCGAATCTGACCTGACGAAACTGATGAACCGGAATCCCCAGATCGCCTTGAATGCGCTGCGGATTCTCGGTAGGCGACTGCACGAAACCCAAGACCGTCTGCGCGAGGTCTCGACGCAACCTGTAGAGCGACGGGTGGCTCACACGCTCCTTCGGCTGGTCCACCAGTTCGGGAGGGTCACGTCGCTTGGAACGACCATCGACCTGCCGCTGCGGCGCAGAGACGTCGCGGATATAGCCGGGACGACCCTCTACTCCGTCAGCCGCGTGCTAACAAATTGGGAGAACCGCGACTGGCTAATTACGCGCGAGCAGAAGCTGACGGTGCTGAAGCTGAACGACATTCGAACGATAGCGGAAGCAAATGCGGAGTAGGCTGGAAGCCGCGCTGCTTCCAACCACCAACCTAGAACTTTGGGCGAGCTCAATTCGTCTCGCCGTTATTGGCGCTACGTTATAGCAAAGTGCGCCAACCCACCACGCGAACGGACGACACATGCCGCTGCTGCGAACTGCTCTTTTGAAAGCCGAGCCATCAGGCACTCTCGCTTCGCTAGATGAATTATTCGCGCTCGCCGACGCTATGGAACGAGAAGCGGCGAACAGATATTCGGAACTGGCAGAAGAGATGCGGCGCCAAGAGCGTTCGGATCTCGCCTCGGTATTCGCCGACCTCGCGGCAGCCGAGCGCGAACATGTGGATAGCATAGCACGCTGGTCGCAGTCCCGCAGCGGCAAACCGCCGGACCCAGCCCTCGTCCGCTGGAGCGCGCCCGAGACGATTGATGGCGATGCCGCCGTCGAGATCACCGGCTCGAAGCTTATGACGCCCTATCGCGCCTTAGCCGTCGCGGTCCGCAATGAAGAACGCGCCTTTGCATTCTGGTCTTATTTGGCTGCCTTCGCGAAGGATCGAGAGGTCAAGAGCGCTGCCGAGGCCATGGCGGGCGAGGAGCTTGCCCATGTCGCCATACTGCGCAAAGCGCGACGGCGCGCCTACCGGATGGAGGCCGTTGCGACCCGTCCGGAGGTATCGGCGGCACAACTCGATGCCGGCGTTCTTGAACGCCGTCTGGCCAGCCGGATCGAGCAACTGGCAGCAGGTCATGACGCGATCCAGGCCGCGAGGATTTGTGAGCTTGCTGACGAGGCACGTTCCATGTCGCTCGAAGCCAATGGATTCGGCAAATTTCCGTCCGACCTCGAATTGCGAGATGCCGGAACGATCGCCGAGGCGTTAGCGGATGCTTATTTGAAAGAGGCGGAGTCTGGAGATGATCCCGCGCGCCTCGATAAGCTGCAGACTCTCGCCGCTCGATCGATAACCCGCCTTGCCTGGCTACGGTCGCTTTCGAGCTGATCGGTCAAATAGCCTGGCCCAAGCAGCCAGCCTCGCGACTGCTCAGACTGCGGCAACTTGCCCTCAGAAAGGCAGTGCATGAGTTCAAACCAGAGCTTACAACCCTTTTGGCCGTGCACAGTGCGGGCAGTGATGGTCGGCCGCTTTCGCCAACTGCCTCTTAAACTCGCCCTTGAGCGCTTCGGCCTTCCATCTCTTACCGTTGCCTCGGAGAGAATTTCGCGCGCGCAGGAAGGCGTGTGTTTCCGCCGCATCGTCTCCCACGCGGATGACGACGTCGTGGTGGAACGGACATACCGCCACGGCGCGAGTGGTCTCGAGCGCGCTACGGACAGTGGCTTGCAGCTCCTCCGGTGGTTTGCTCGCGGACATCGGGCCCTCCTCTTGATTACCGGTTGGCAAAATACCGCTAACAACGCACGCGAAGTTGCGATGGCTCAACGTGACTCCCACCGAGCGCTTAGTTAGACGGTGAAGCGGCACATTTTGCGCGGCCGGAGTCGCGAGTCCCGGACTCCTAGGCACGCCTCCGTCCTCGCTTCGCCTCTTCCGACCTATTCCGGTATTAGGAACAAATCCGAGCGCGCGAAGTTTTGCACCCTCTTACGCAGCATTGGGGTGCCGCGTGCGCGCGCAGAATCTCCTTCTCGGGGTCGGGCTGGAACTATTCGTCCAGGCTTTTCCCGCTACCGCTCAGATGGCAAACCAACCGCCCGATACCATGGCTGCGCGCGTGGAGGCATGTACTCCTTGCCACGGAAAGCAGGGCGAAGGCACCAACGACGTCTACTTCCCGCGCCTTGCGGGCAAGCCCGCTGGTTACCTCTATAATCAGCTTTTGGCGTTCAAGAATGGCCGCCGGAAGTACCCGCCGATGAACTACCTATTAGAATACCTCGGCGATCCCTATCTGCAGGAGATGGCTGACTATTTCGCTGAACAACGGCCGCCGTTGCCCAGCGCCGTCATTGGCGAGGCGAGCCAGCAGGTAATGCAACAAGGTCAATCGCTCGTCACGCGCGGTGATCCGGCCAGGCAAATCCCGGCGTGCGGCAGTTGTCACGGTCCTGCCCTCACCGGTATGGAGCCGGGCGTGCCGGGATTGCTCGGTCTTCGACCGAACTACATCAGCGCGCAACTGGGCGCCTGGCGGTACGGCACCCGCACTGCGGCCTCACCTGATTGCATGCAGCAGGTGGCCGCGCGGCTGACCGAGGCGGACGTAACCGCCGTCGCGGCGTACCTCGCGAGCCGGCCCGCCCCCATCAACGCCGCTCCCGCTCCGAAAGGCACCTACGTGTTGCCGTTCGCGTGCGGAAGCGAACCGGAGTGAGGCGGCGATGATCTCACACGCGCGTCTTTTTGGGTTTCTTCTGCTTCCACTTCTGGCGGTCTCCGCCACGCATGCGCAGCAGAAGATCGCGGCCGGTCCTAGCGAGATCGTAAAGCGCGGCGAGTACCTCGCTCGCGCCGGCGACTGCATCGCTTGCCATACGGCTCCAGAAGGCCGGACCTTTGCCGGCGGTCGGGCCATGCCGACGCCGTTCGGCACGCTCTACTCGTCGAATATCACCTCGGATCGGGAGACGGGCATCGGCAAGTGGACGGCCACGGACTTCTACATGACGATGCACCGCGGCCGCTTCCCGGACGGAGGGCTGATTTATCCCGCGATGCCGTTCGCGTCATATACCAAGATAACGCTTGAAGACAGCAACGCGATCTTCGCGTACCTCAGATCGCTTCCGCCGGTAAACCAGAAGAACCGCGAGCACGATCTGCGCTTCCCTTATAGCAACCGGCAACTCATCCTCGGCTGGCGGACGCTGTATTTCAAGGAAGGCGAATACAAGCCGGACCCGTCCAAATCCGACGAGTGGAATCGCGGCGCCTACCTCGTGGAAGGCTTGGGTCACTGCGGCATGTGCCATTCACCGATCAATGCGCTCGGAGGAAGTTCCCAGGCTGATGCCTTCAAGGGAGGCCTGATCCCGATGCAGAACTGGTACGCCCCTTCCCTGACTTCCAACCGCGAGGCCGGTCTCGGCGATTGGAGCCTGAAGGACATCACCGACCTGCTGAAGACCGGGGTTTCCGCGCGCGGCGTGGTCTACGGGCCGATGGCCGAGGTCGTCCACAACAGCCTGCAGTACCTGACCGACGAGGACACGAAGGCGATGGCGGTGTATCTGAAAAGTATCGCGGAGCCGACGTCTTCCCGGGCGGCCGCAAGCACAGCCGCCCTTCCGACCAGCGAAGGCAGTCTTCTGATCAGCCTCGGAA
>JAEVYW010000035.1 GCA_023392555.1 Pseudomonadota bacterium
TCACCAACAAGGCCGCGCGCGAGATGAAGGAGCGCATCGCGAAGATCTCCGGCGGAGCGATCGAGGGCATGCCCTGGCTCGGCACCTTCCACTCGGTCGCCGCGCGCATGCTCCGCAGCCATGCCGAGCTCGTCGGCCTGCAAAGCAACTTCACGATCCTCGACACCGACGACCAGCTGCGCGTGCTCAAGCAGCTGATCCAGGCCGCCAACCTCGACGAGAAGCGCTGGCCCGCGCGCCAGCTCGCCGGCCTCATCGACCGCTGGAAGAACCGCGGCTGGACCCCGCGCGAAGTCGACGCCGGCGAAGCGGAAGGCTTCGGCCCCGGCCGCGGCCGCGAGCTCTACGCCGCCTACCAGGATCGCCTGCAGACGCTGAACGCCTGCGATTTCGGCGACCTGTTGCTCCACATGCTCACCATCTTCCGCACGCACCCCGACGTGCTGGAAGGGTATCGTGAGCGCTTCCGCTACATCCTCGTCGACGAATATCAGGACACCAACCAGTCGCAGTACGCCTGGCTCAAGCTCCTCGCCGAGCCGCGCCGCAACCTCTGCTGCGTCGGCGACGACGACCAGTCGATCTATTCCTGGCGCGGAGCGGAGGTCGCCAACATCCTGCGCTTCGAAAAGGACTTTCCCGGCGCGAAGATCGTCCGGCTCGAGCAGAACTATCGCTCGACCAGCCACATCCTCGCCGCCGCCGACGGCCTCATCGCCCACAACGGCAGCCGCCTTGGGAAGACGCTCTGGACCGACAAGGGGGACGGCGAGAAGGTCCGAGTCATCGGCATCTGGGACGGCCCCGAGGAAGCCCGCCGCGTCGGCGAGGAAATCGAGTCCCTCCAGCGCCGCGGCGGCAGTCTCGACGACGTCGCCATCCTCGTCCGCGCCCAGTTCCAGACGCGCGAGTTCGAAGAGCGCTTCATCGGCATCGGCCTGCCCTATCAGATCATCGGCGGCTTCCGCTTCTACGAACGCGCCGAGATCCGCGACGCCCTCGCCTACCTCCGCCTCATCAACCAGCCCGCCGACGACCTCGCCTTCGAACGCATCGTCAACCAGCCCAAGCGCGGCCTCGGCGACAAGGCGGTCGCCACCATCCACGGCTACGCCCGCGCCGCGCAGCAGCCGCTCCTCATCGCCGCCGCGGCCCTGCTCGACAGCGATGAGCTTCCCGCCCGCGCCCGCGGAAGCCTCGGCCGCTTCGTCGGCGACATCGCGCGCTGGCGCCAGATGGCGGCCGAGCTTCCCCATGCCGAGCTCGCCCGCATCATGCTCGACGAAAGCGGCTACACCGCAATGCTCCAGGCCGACAAAAGCGCCGAAAGCGCCGGCCGCCTCGAAAACCTCGCCGAGCTCACGCGCGCGATGGAGGAATATGAAAACCTCCCCGCCTTCCTCGAACATGTCAGCCTGGTCATGGACAATGACGACAATCGCGGCGGCGAAAAGGTCACCATCATGACCATCCACGCCGCCAAGGGGCTGGAGTTCGACACCGTCTATCTGCCCGGCTGGGAGGAAGGCATCTTCCCGTCGCAGCGAGCGCTCGACGAAGGCGGCCTCGCCAGCCTCGAGGAAGAACGCCGCTTGGCCTATGTCGCGATCACCCGCGCGCGAAGACAAGCGACGGTGATGCACGCCGCCAACCGCCGCATCTACGGACAGTGGACCAGCTCGCTCCCCAGCCGCTTCGTCGGCGAGCTTCCCGAAGCGCACATCGAAGCCGAAACCACGATGAGCGGCGGCGAAAGCCTGTGGCGGGCGCAATGGTCCGAACGCGCCGATCCCTTCGCTCACCTCGGCCCCGCGCAGAACATGCGAGCAAGCACCCGCGGCCCCGGCTGGCAGCGCGCAAGCCAAAGCGGCCGCTTCTCCCCCGACCCGCCGCGAGTGATCGAGGCGAAGGCGTCGGCGGTGTCGCTAGGCAACCAGGGTCGTACGGACCTCGAGCTCGGCCAGCGCGTGTTCCACGGCAAGTTCGGCTACGGCAAGATCATCGCCCAGGAGGGGAATAAGCTCGAGATCGAGTTCGAGCATGCGGGGTTGAAGAAGGTGCTCGATAGTTTTGTGAGTGCTGGTTAGCGCGATCTACCAGTAACGCTCTTCGTTGAGGGCGCGGTTCGCAACCCAGGCGCCGAGCGCAATCAGGAGCAGCAGCAATCCTTCAATAATGGCGATGGTCTGCCACATGGGGGCCGCCCTCCTGCGCGTCATGAACAAGACAAAAGGCGATCCGGCCCGAAACCCAACCTGGATCATCACAATATGTCTGCTTCCGGACGGAAAGCGCCCTTTCCGTTACGGAAGCGGCGCCCCATATGACTGGTCGGCGACCCAGTTTCTAAATCTATCCGTACCGATTTGGGCGGGGGGGTCGCCCAAACAGCAACTAATTGCGCTTGCACCGACCGGCACTCGCCCGGAATGGAGCGAAATTGCTCGGCTTCGAAGGCGCGAACGAGGATTGAGTGGGAGAACAAAAGAACCTTCGCGTCGATGACTTCGCACGCATGATTGAATTGGTGAGCAAGCTCTCCGACCGCGCGCGTTGCTCGCCCGCCGAAGCCATCGATCGTATCTCCAGCCTCATCCTTCCCGAGACTGATGCGGACCGGGACCGGGCCATGCTCGCTATCCTCGTCGCCCGGATCAAACGCCTTCGCCTGCGCCGGAACGAACTGTTCGGCGCTGCTCTGTTTCGCGATCCCGCCTGGGATATGCTTCTCGAACTGTACGTGGCGCACGAACATAACGAGACGCTGACAGCCTCGTCGCTCTGCTACGCCGTGGACGTCCCCGTCTCGACCGGCACGCGGATGATTCAGCGCCTGGAAGATCACGGCCTGGTCACCCGCGAGGGCGATCAGGAAGACTGCCGCCGCCTCATCGTAAAGCCCACTGCAAAAGCCGTTACGTCGGTTCGAAAAATGGCGACCGTGTTACTCGGTGAAATCGAGGCCTTGAGCGAAACGGGAGATGGCGAACCCGCCTGTAAAACTCCGCGCGTCGCGTAGTTGACCAATTCCCCGGAAAGCGACCCTCCATTCGACGCTCTGGTCGATTACCTTGCACACGCTGGCACACCGAACCCAAGGCGATCGGCACGAGCCTTGATCCGGGAGTTCGGCTCGGTTGGCCGGATCCTGACGACATCCTCGCCGAAACTGGCGCGCTTCGTCGGTCTGAAGAGCGCGGCGCTGATCCGCGCTTCCGTGCAGCTGGTCCAAAGCTCACTGCTCGAACAGGTTCGGCGAGGTCCCGTTCTCGCCACGAACGACGACGTGATCCGCTATTTGCAGCTCGACCTTGGCTTCCTGCGGCACGAGCGTGTTCTCGCGCTCTATCTCGATGCGAATTGGAAGCTGATCTGGGTTGCAACAATTGCCGAAGGATCGGTTGGCGGCGCTTCGCCCGAAATCCAGACCGTCGTCCGTAATGCGCTCGATGTTGGAGCGACCGCCTTCATTGTCGTGCACAATCATCCGTCGGGAAACCCGGAAGCGAGCCGGTCGGACTTGTTATGGACAAAGCGATTGGCGGAGGTGTCGAGCGACCTTGGCTTGCGGTTGGTCGATCACTTGATTGTTGCGAGTGGGGAGTGGCGGTCGGTGATGGCTTAGTCGGCGACTGATCCTGCTGTTCCGCACCCCAACCTTTGTTGGACTTTCCGACCGCTCTAAAGCCGGGAGGGCGGCGTCGAGACCCGCCAACTCTGAATGAACATTACTCTCACTGATGCATCGCAGATCGACTCGCGTACTTGGGAGAACCTTTCAGACGTACGAATAGCTGCTATGTCCTAAAGCATGCATATTTCGGAACACGACAGACAGGCCCTTGTCCTCGCGATATCTAGCGCTGTCAGAAATTCCGTAGTCTACCCCCAAGCCACGGTGATACCTGAGGGCTTTGAAACTCCTGCAATCAGCGAGGGTCTTGCTAAGAGCTTCAAGCGATACTTGGATCGTGGCGGTCTTCAGCAATTCGTTGCAATCGAGTTGCACAAGATGATTCTTCGACGCGGTATTCGGGTTCTTCCACGAGAGACAATACCAGTCATCAGCATCGATGGTTTCAATGATCACGTTGAAGTCGCAGCAAGCCTAGTTAGCACTCTCGCAACATTGCCGTGGGACTACCGTGTTTTCGTTCGCGGGCCTCAAGACCTCTCGGCCGGAACAAGCACGAATGCGTTCTCTGTTCCCATCACAGATCGTTTCGAACTCCACAGCTCGGAAAACTTGAGGTCGCAATATAGTTTCCATTCGGAGCATGACGGACTGGACGAATGGGTGTGGCAAACGTCACTCGCTCGGCAAGATCGGCGTTTCGCCAAACGTCAATTCTATTTCATGTACCGCTACACGGGCTACATGGCCACTCACGCCAGCGGAAAGGCAGCCGATGAGCTGCAGTACGAAATGCGCGCTTTCTATGGGGCCTGCATTGCTCACAACATCATGTTTCCCTGGGGCTATCACCCTGACAGCGGGACGCATTTGATATTTTTGTCACACCGCGAAGGTTACGCTCTTGAGCACGGCGGGTATTTGGAGTCAGATCTTCGAGCTGCGACATATTACTATGCAAAGGGGCACGCCAATCGGAAGTTCCGTAGCCAGAGTTCAATCCTCAACGTCTTGAATCCAGCTATAGCTATGTTCAATTGCTCTACAGCGCAGCGATTGAAGACTGCCGCAGTCTGGATTTTCCGAGCTGCCAGTAGCGAAAACCTTATGGATCGCGTGCTGGAATCAACGATTGCATTGGAGGTGTTGCTCGGCGACAGAAAGGTGAGCGACAAGCTTGGCTTAACGAGGCTGATGTCTAACCGATGCGCCTATGCCTTAGGGAATTCGCAGGACAATCGAGACGAGATTCAGACGTTCTTCGAAAAATTCTACAATCTTAGATCAGATATCGTTCATACTGGCCGTCTGTATCTGGATGAAAACGAACAGTCGTTGGTTGAGCGAGGTCTTCAATTGGCCAACGAGATGCTTCGCTTCGAACAGCGCCTAGCTTGTCTCTAATATAAATCGGGAAGAGCCGTCGCGGGAGTAAATCCCGTGACGTCGGACGCGTCTCGCTGCGCGGCTTAGGCCGCTTGCTCGGCGCCGGCCGGCACTCCGTGTCTCTCGCGCTGCTCCGGCGACGCTTCGCGTCGGCGGCGCTGCGCACGGCACTTTGTGCTGTCCTACACCTGGCTTCTATGTTCCAATGCGGTTCATGGCTAAATCGCAAAAAGAACCACCGCCCTTCGTTCCCACGATCGTCAGCACCCGCCACGACGGCTGGACCGCGGAGCGGCAGATCGCCTTTATCGAGGCACTGGCGGAGAGCGCTTGTGTCGAGCATGCGTGCCGCGCCGTCGGCATGT
>JAEVYW010000049.1 GCA_023392555.1 Pseudomonadota bacterium
CATGAAGTCGCGCGTGGTCAGCGCCTTCATCGCCTTGATGTCGCGCTGCACCCAGGCCCGCATCCAGCGGTTCTCGAGCGTCTCTATGATGGGCGTCAGATCGGCCATGCGCCAAATTCCTAGCCGAGCGGCGGGGCGTGACAAGAGGCGGGTGGGCGGCGGCGTGCAACTCCCGTTCAGCTTCGAGGGTTCATTGATCGACGCTCGCGACGGAGCCAAAAGTGTCATCATGTTGAGCAGCCTTGCCGGATTGATGCTCGCTGCGGCCGCTGCGCCGGCTTACGGTCCCGCGCTACCAGCTCCGCCCAAGCAAGCAGCCAAGGCCCCTGCGCCGCAGGCGTGCAAGGCGCCGGAGATCAAGGAAAACACGACTGAGATCGTGGTCTGCGCGGTGAAGCCGAATGGCTATCGGCTGGATCCGGACGTCATGCAGGCGAAGAAGCAGGCCAAGGACCACAGCGGCGGTCCGAAGAAGGCCGAAACCTTCGCCGACAACACTTGCGCCAGCGTCGGTCCGCGCGGCTGCGGGGGCGGTGGCGTGAACCTGCTCGCCGCGGCGATCAGTGCCGTGACCATGGCCTCGAAGGCGGTCAAAGGGGAAAATGTCGGAAAGATGTTCATCACCGATCCGCAGCCCGACGAATATCAGCTGTACCAGCAGGCCAAGCGAGAGCGCGAGGCGAAGGAGGCCGAAGCGGCTGCGCTCGCCCGCGCCACCGCCGCGCCTGAACCCGATGAGGGTGGCGAATAAGCGTATTTTCGGTGGCGATGGGACTGGCCGAAGCTTAACCCGATGGTGACCATGACTCGTTAGATTGGCCGCATGCCCAGTTCGTCACTCGCCCGATATCTCAATCCCTGGAAATTCCGGCGCGAGGAGCAGGAGCGACGGATTGCAGCGCTTCGTCATCGGGACGGTGACAATTGCACGCGCTGCCGCCGTCCGGTCCGCTTCGACTTTCCGGCCGGCCACGACCTCAGCCCGAAGATCGAACTTGTCGGCGCAGTCGAGGCAGCGGACTCGATCGAGTACAGCTGCCTGACCCACACGCGATGTAACGCCCAGGCCGGGGACAACACCGCCGAAGTCCAGGAACGTGTCCGCCGCAAGAGCGAAGCCGCTCTGTTCGACGAAGCACGGACGAAGCGGCGGGCTTGAGGCGTCCTCGGCGCCGACCACCTGATCACAGCCAGCGCATCCGCTTCTGGCCGGAGCCGAAGCGCAGTCCGTGGAAAAAGGCGCTATTCGTTGGCCGGCCATTCGGACTGGCTGCGGCGCTTGCTGCGCTTTGGGTCGGGTACGATCCGGCGGTCGTCGACCCGCCGTCCTTCCTGACGACCGAGCCCGAGCGCGTCGCGGAGCACTTCACCCGCTGCGGCATTGGGCGGGGTCATGCCTGCGTGGTTGACGGCGATACGTTCAAGATCGGTCAGCGGCGCGTCCGCATCATCGGCATCGACGCTCCCGAAACGCATCCCGCGCGCTGCCCCGAGGAGGCGCGGCTCGGCGAGGCGGCGACAGCCAAATTGCAGGACCTGCTCAACCAGGGCGCGTTCGAGATGGTCGCACCGGTCTACGGAGGTCACGACAAATACGGACGCGACCTCCGTTCGGTGCAGCGGCGCTTGCCTGACGGACGCCTCCAATCGGTAGCCGAGGACATGCGGAGCAGCGGCCTCGCGCACCGTTACACAGGGTTCAAGACGGCCTGGTGCTGATCACTCGAGGTGCGCCGGAGCGCGTCTTCTGATATGGCGAATCCAGCATCGGGAAGGGGGCTTCCACTCATGCCATATCGTCACGCGCCATATTACGTGCTCGTCTGCATCGCGGTCATCGCCGCCGGCTTCTGGCAAAGTTATTTCTCGGTCTGGGGCGGCGTTCCCTGGCAGTTTCATGCGCACGGAGTCGCGGCGAGCATCTGGGTGCTGATGGTTCTCGCGCAGAGCTGGACCCCGCACCATGGCCACCTCTCGCTCCACCGCGCGGTGGGAAAGTCCAGCCTGCTTCTCTTCCCATTCCTGATCGGCGGACTCGCGGCCATCATCGATCTGACCGGCAAGGGCTTCGTCGCGCATAACGACCCTGTGCGGGAGATGTTCGGAGGCGAGTTCCTGATCGGGCTGGCGCTGGCGATCGCGGCCTACGTCACGCTCTACTATCGTGCGCTGAAGTATCGGCGGAAGGTGTGGACGCATTCGAACTATATGCTGGCGACGCCTCTGATCCTGTTCGAATCTCCGCTCAGCCGCGTGTTCGGGACCTGGTTGCCTGGGCTCACCATCCAGGGACCGCAGGATTTCGATCGCCTCATCCCCACGATCCTGTGGGCCATGGCGGTCGAGCTGGCGGTCATTGCAGTCCTCTGGTCAATCTACGCGATCGCGCGAAGCCGTTTCTCGTCGCCGCCGTCTTCATCGTCGGAAAGATGCTGACGATGGCTTGCTCAGCCACAATCCGATTCTGGAGGCGTTGCTTGGCGTCATCGGCAACCTGCCGAGCGCTGTGGTTGTCATGACCGGCTTCGCCATCGGCGCGGCGTCAAGCTGGGCCGGATGGCAGGCGGGAAAACGGCCAACGCAGCGCATCCTGGGAGCGGCGCAGGCCGCTTGACGCTAACGCGTTGCTAACCGTCGCGGGAGTAGCCTTGCACGCCATGGCCACTCCTCTGAAGACCACGAAGGCGACCGTCGATACGAGCTCGCGGGTGCCCGGATCACGCATCCGCCGCGACCCGCCGCCCGCTGTACCGGTGAAGAAACTCGATATCCGGGACGCCGACGATCGCGACCGTCAGCTGGCGATCATCGGCATCATCAGCTTTGCGCTCGCAATGTTCGTGATCGTCATCGGTTTCGCCGCCATGGGCGGTTGGACGCCGAGCCAGTATGTGGCGCGCTTCTAGGC
>JAEVYW010000050.1 GCA_023392555.1 Pseudomonadota bacterium
CGCCCAGGCCGAGCGCGCCTGGGCCGCGCTGTCGGCCCGCTTCCCGACCATTGGGGCGATGAACAAGATGATCGTGCCGTTCCCGGGCGGTATCCGTCTCCGGGCTGGCGCGGGTTCTCCGGGTGCAGCGCGGGAGGCGTGCCAGACGCTCAAGGCCGCCGGCGAAAACTGCTTCGTGGCAAACTGATGCAGGCGGCGATTTACGGGCTGGAGGGAACCGACCTCCTCGATTCCGAGCGCGATTTCTTCCGCGATGCCGATCCGACGGGCTTCATCCTCTTCCGCCGCAATTGCGAAGATCGTGAGCAGATGCGGCGGCTCACCGACGCATTGCGCGATGTCGCAGGCCGGCCGGACGTGCCAATCCTGATCGACCAGGAAGGCGGGCGGGTTGCGCGCATGAAGCCGCCCGAATGGCCCGAGTTTCCGTCAGGCGAGGCTTTCGACCGACTCTACCAAATCGCTCCGTCGAGCGCGATCGAGGCGGCTCGGGTCAATGCGCGTGCCTTGGCGCTGATGCTGGCCGAGGTCGGCGTGAACGTCGATTGCCTGCCGATGCTCGACGTGCGCCAGCCCGGCGCCAGCGACATTGTCGGCGACCGCGCTCTCGGCTCCGAACCGATGCAGGTGGCGGCCCTCGGCCGTGCCATCCTCGATGGCTTCCACTCGGCGGGCGTGCTCGGCGTGATCAAGCATATCCCAGGGCACGGCCGCGCGCTCGTCGACAGCCACCACGAGCTTCCGCATGTCGATGCGGGCGAGGATGATCTGGCCATCGACATCGAGCCGTTCGAGCGGCTCCGCCAGGCGGAAATGGGGATGACCAGCCACCTGCTCTACATGCAGTGGGACAAGGAGCGCCCGGCGTCGCAATCGCCGATCGTCATAAACGACATCATCCGCCAGCGCATCGGCTTCGACGGCTTCCTGATGAGCGATGATATCGGGATGGAAGCCCTATCGGGCGACCACGGCCAGCGCGCCGCGGCGTGCGTGGCCGCGGGATGTGACGTCGCGCTCCACTGCGACGGCAAGATGGAGAACATGCTGCTGGTCGCGAAAGCGGTGCCCGCGCTGTCCGCGGAAGGCGAAGCGCGGCTGTCGCGCGCGATGGCCCTGACCTTCACGCCCGACGACGGGCTCGACTTTGCGGCGGCTGTGGAAAAACGAGACGCACTGCTAGCCCTAGCCTGATCGGGCGACTTATCCACAAAATGTAGTGGTCCGGCCTTCGCGTTGGGCCGAAACAGCGTTACTCTTCGTTCCATGGGGGTGGAAGGACTCGACTTCACTGTCGGCTCCGACGAGCTGACGCTGAACCTGGACGGGTGGGAAGGTCCGCTCGACCTGCTGTTGAGCCTCGCGCGCTCGCAGAAAGTCGACCTCGCGCAGATCTCGATCCTGCAGCTGGTTGACCAGTATACTTCGTACATCGCCGGCGCCCGAGCGCTAAAGCTGGAGGTCGCAGCCGACTATCTCGTGATGGCGGCGTGGCTCGCATATCTAAAGTCCTGCCTGCTTCTCCCGAAAGATCCGGAGCAGGATCCGAGTCCGGAAGAAGTCGCTCTGCGCCTGCAGATGCGCCTGCAAAGGCTCGACGCCATGCGCGAGGCCGGAGCGCGGCTGCTCGGCCGTGACCGGATCGGGCGCGACGTTTTCGTCCGCGGCGCTCCCGAGGGACTACGGCTGGTGCGCAAATCGGCGTGGCAGGCGAGCGCCTTCGACCTGTTCGCCGCTTACGGCACAGTGAAGGCGCGGACGGCGCCGGCAATCCACGTCGTCCACACGCGCCATGTCATGACCCTCGACGAGGCGATCGAGCGAGTGAGCAAGATGATCGGCCATGCGATCGACTGGATGGATATCGAATCCTTCCTCCCCGTCACCGATGACCCCGTGTTCCGGAAGTCGGCTCTGGCATCGAGCTTCGTCGCGGCGCTTGAGCTCGCGCGTCGCGGCCGGCTCGATATCTCGCAAGAGGGCGCGTTCGCGCCGCTGCGCATCAAGACCGCATGATGGACGAGCTTGCGCGCGCGGTCGAAGCGACCTTGTTCGCCTCCGCCGAGCCATTGTCGGCCGACGAGATCGCCCTGCATGTTCCCGATGGCGACATCGATGCAGCGCTGAGGTCGCTCGCCGAGCATTATGGCGGCCGCGGCGTAGAGCTGGTCGAGCGTGGCGGGCGCTGGCACTTCCAGACTGCGCCGGACCTTGCGCATCTCCTCCGTCGAACGCGCGAGGAGCCGCGTCGCCTGTCGCGAGCCGCCACGGAAACGCTCGCCATCATCGCCTATCACGAGCCCGTCAGCCGCGCCGAGATCGAGGCCATCCGCGGGGTGCAGATCTCGAAGGGGACGATCGACGTGCTGATGGAGTCGGGCTGGGTGCGTACCGCCGGTCGCCGCGAAGCCCCCGGGCGGCCACTGCTCTATGCGACGACCACCGAATTCCTGACCCATTTCGGCCTTGCGTCGCGCAAGGATCTTCCCGGGATCGACGACCTCAAGGCGGCGGGGCTCCTCGATCCGCTCGAAGACGGGCTTTTCCAGGCGCTTGGCGAGAGCCAACTGGAAAGCGAAGAAGAGGAAGACTAAGGTCGCTCACAAAGCGGCCGCTCGGCCTTTCCTTACGGAGTAACCCATGGGTTCGTTCAGCTTCTGGCATATCCTGATCCTTGCGATCATCATCCTCCTGCTGTTCGGCGGAAACCGCTTCTCAGCCATGATGGGCGACGTCGCCAAGGGCCTGAAGAGCTTCAAGCAGGGCATGGCCGATGACGAGGAAGAGCGTCGCCAGCGTTACGAAGAGCAGCGCCGGTCCGACCCGCGCCCGCTTCCGCGCGGCGAGGATCGCCCCATCGACGTGACTCCCGAGCCGCGGTCGACCGTCGATCCGGCGTCGAGAGACGATCGCATCGAGCGTTAAGAGGGTCACGCGCCGATGTTCGGCGTCGACACTTCCGAACTCCTCATCCTGGCCGTTCTGGCGCTGATCTTCATCGGCCCGAAGGACCTGCCCATGGCCATGCGCACGGTGGGCCGCTGGGTCGGGCAGGTGCGCGGCATGGCGCGGCATTTCCAGAGCGGCGTCGAAGCCATGATCCGCGAGGCGGAACTTGAGGAGATGGAGAAGAAGTGGCGCGAAGAGAATGAGCGGATCATGCGCGAATTTCCCGCGCTGATGGACCAGTCAGTCGAGACCCCTGCCGATGTGCCGATGCCCGAACCGCGGCTTCCGCTCGAGGACGATATTCCCGATCCGCTGAGCCCGCCGG
>JAEVYW010000065.1 GCA_023392555.1 Pseudomonadota bacterium
GGCCCACCTCGCGGCCAAGAAGGAAATGGGCGACATCGTCCTGTTCGACATCGCCGAGGGCATCCCGCAGGGAAAGGCGCTGGACATTAGCCAGTGCGGCCCGATCGAGGGCTTCGACGCCAAGATCACGGGCACCAACGATTATGCCGACATTGCCGGCGCCGACGTGATCATCGTAACCGCCGGTGTCCCGCGCAAGCCGGGCATGAGCCGCGACGACCTTCTCGGTATCAACCTGAAGGTCATGAAAGCGGTCGGCGAGGGCATCAAGACCCATGCCCCGGACGCGTTTGTGATCTGCATCACCAATCCGCTCGACGCGATGGTCTGGGCACTGCGCGAATTCTCGGGCCTTCCGCATGAGCGCGTCGTCGGCATGGCCGGCGTCCTCGACAGCGCCCGCTTCGCGACTTTCCTCGCGCAGGAATTCGGCGTTTCGGTGAAGGACGTGAATGCTTTCGTCCTTGGCGGCCATGGCGACACGATGGTGCCGGTCACCAGCTACACCACCGTCAGCGGCATTCCCGTCGACGACCTGGTGAAGATGGGCCGCTCGTCGAAGGAACGGATCGACGAAATCGTGAAGCGCACGCGCGGCGGTGGCGGCGAGATCGTCGCTCTGCTCAAGACCGGTAGCGCCTACTATGCGCCGGCAACCAGCGCGATCGCGATGGCCGAGGCCTATCTCGGCGACCAGAAGCGCATCCTTCCGTGCGCGGTCTACGTCGAGGGCAAATACGGCCTCGACGGCCTGTACGTCGGCGTTCCGGTCGTCATCGGCGCAGGCGGAGCCGAGGAGATCATCGAGATCGAGCTCGACGACGAAGCCAGGCAGAACCTCCAGGTCAGCGTCGATGCGGTCAAGGAACTGCTCGTGGCCTGCAAGCAGATCGATGCCGACCTTGCGTAAGGCGGGTCTCCTTCTCGCGGCTCTCGCCGTGCCGATGGCCGCTTCCGCGCAGCAGACCAGCCTCCAGCCGGCCAGCGCGGGCGATGTCGCTGCCGCCGTATCCAGCTGCTGGGGTGCGGTCGGTCCGACTGGCGTCGATGCGGCGAAGCTTCAGGCCTCTGGTTGGAGCGCAGCGTCCGCCGTCGACAAGCAGGGCAAGTCGGTTGCTTTGCCGATGAGCGTTTTCGGCAAGAGCGGCGCCAATGCGATGATTGTTACCACCCCGGGTCAGCCCGACAATCTGTGCACGGTCGTTGCAGCGGTGACCCCTGCCCAGGTCAACACCACGATCTCAACGGTGAAGCAGGCACTTCTGGCGGTCGATCCGAACGTGAAGGCGGCGCGGGACGACGGCGGCATCGTCTTCATCGCCTTGCCCCGCCTCGCCATGCTGAACGCCACCGGCAGCAAGCAGGAGCCGGGCATGCGCATTGTGGTCGGCTATCAGACTCCGGAGAAGAAATGAGCATCCTCGTCGACCGCAACACGCGGGTCATCACGCAGGGCATGACGGGTGAAACGGGCACGTTCCACACGCGCCAGGCGCTAGATTACGGCACGCAGATGGTCGCGGGCGTGACCCCCGGGAAGGGCGGGACGACCCACCTCGATTTGCCGGTGTTCGACACGGTGGCCGAAGCGGTCGAGAAAACGGGCGCCACCGCCAGCGTCATCTACGTCCCGCCGCCCTTCGCCGCGGACTCGATCCTCGAAGCGATCGATGCCGAGGTTCCGCTGATCGTCACCATCACAGAGGGCGTTCCGGTGCTCGACATGGTTCGGGTGAAGCGCGCACTGACGGGATCGAAATCGCGGCTGATCGGGCCGAATTGCCCGGGCGTGCTAACGCCGAATGAGTGCAAGATCGGCATTATGCCGGGCAACATCTTCTCCAAGGGCAGCGTCGGTGTCGTCTCGCGTTCCGGCACGCTTACCTATGAAGCCGTGTTCCAGACGACCAACGAGGGCCTCGGCCAGTCAACCGCGGTCGGCATCGGCGGCGATCCGGTCAAGGGAACCGAGTTCATTGACGTGCTCGAGATGTTCCTGGCGGACGACGAGACCAAGTCGATCATCATGATCGGCGAGATCGGGGGAAGCGCGGAAGAAGATGCCGCGCAGTTCCTCGCTGACGAAGCGCGCCGTGGCCGCAAGAAGCCGGTCGTCGGCTTCATCGCCGGGCGCACGGCGCCTCCGGGCCGCCGCATGGGCCATGCTGGCGCGATCGTCGCGGGCGGCAAGGGCGATGCCGACAGCAAGATCGCGGCCATGGAAGCGGCTGGAATCAAGGTCAGCCCAAGCCCATCTGAGCTTGGCCGGACTCTGAAAGAGCTTCTGCAGTACGCCTAACCCCCCGCATGCAACGGGGAACGGAGAGTAAGTTGAGCGACGTCGTCGGACTGAACGAACAGGAACCGGGCCCGAGCTGGGCGCGGCCGAACTGGCCGCTGTCGGAGCTGGACGACATCAACCTCGGCCTCGACCCGACGCAGGCGACGATCGAGGCGTTCAAGAAGGCGGCGACCGACAAGGCTGTCGCTGCTGCTCCGACCGGAGCAGATCCCCACGCAGTCCGCCGCGCCGCCGAGGACAGCATCCGCGCGATGATGCTGATCCGCACCTATCGCGTGCGCGGTCACCTCGCGGCGAAGCTCGATCCCCTCGGGCTTCACCGCAGCGATTGTCCGGCGGACCTCACTCCGGAATATCACGGCTTCGGGCCCAACGACCTCGACCGTTCCATCTGGATCGGCGGCGCCCTGGGCATGGAGCGGGCGACCATCCGCCAGATCGTTGCCGCGCTTCAGGCGAGCTACTGCGGTCCGGTCGGCTTCGAATATATGCATATCAACGACCTGGAGGAGCGGCGCTTCATCCAGGAGCGGATCGAGGGCAAGGACGCTTCGGCCGACTTCACGCCCGAGGGCAAGCAGGCGATCCTCGCCAAGGTGATTGAAGCGGAGCAGTGGGAGAAATTCCTCGCCCGCAAATATGTCGGCACCAAGCGCTTCGGCCTCGACGGCGGCGAAAGCGCGATTCCGGCGCTTGAATCGGTCATCAAATATGGCGGCCAGTATGGCGT
>JAEVYW010000075.1 GCA_023392555.1 Pseudomonadota bacterium
ATGGCCGCCGAATGAGCGGCATGGAGCATTGGCTGCCCTTGTTCGAAGAGAAGCTCACCACCCTCTTTGACCATCTCGGCGAGAACGACATCGTCCTTCGCGACAGTGGCGCACGCGCGGCCTTCGAAGCGCGTTGGGAAGCGATCGACGATTATTTCGCCAACCGCGAGCGCACGATGACGAGCGATGCGGGCAGCTACCGCCCGCTCGAGCCGACGAAACTGTATTTGTCGCAAAAGGAATGGGACGCAGCGGTCGAGGACCGCCCGGTCCATCTGACCTCGTCCTTCCCTGAGCCGGAGAGCGACAAGGTCGTCCCGTTCGAGGTCGAGCCCGCGCGTGATTTCGCGCCCGAGCGCTCGCGGCAGGAGAACGTCTACGAGGCCGTCACAAAGCACATCGCGGCGCTGAAGAAGTCGGGTCACAAGGTCGTCCTTGCGAGCTACACCGGCGGCGCGCGCGAACGGCTCTCGGGCCTGCTCGAAGATCACGGACTGAAGAGCCACAAGTCAGTCGACGGCTGGCAGGAGGCCCTAGGCAGCAAGACGCAGCCGGCACTGATGGTGCTGCCGCTCGATCACGGCTTCACCGCGCCCGACGTCGCCGTCCTTACCGAGCAGGACATGCTCGGCGATCGCCTCGTTCGCAGGCGCAAGCGGCGCAAGGCATCGGCCGCATTCCTCGAAGAGCTGGCGACGCTCTCGCCGGGCGATCTCGTGGTCCACGCGGATCACGGTATCGGCCGCTACGAAGGCCTGACCTCCATCCCGGTCGGCAAGGCGCCGCACGACTGCGTCGCGCTGGAATATGCCGGCGGCGACAAGCTCTATGTTCCTGTCGAGAACATCGAGCTCCTGACCCGCTACGGCAGCGAAAGCGAAGGCGTTTCCCTCGACCGTCTCGGCGGCGAAGGCTGGCAGCGACGTAAGTCGCGGATGAAGCAGCGCATCCGCGAGATTGCCGGCGAGCTCATCAAGCTGGCCGCGATCCGTGCGACGCGCCCCGGCGTGGTTGCCGAGCCTGACAGCGCCTACCCCGAGTTCATCAACCGCTTCCCTTACGAGGAGACCGACGACCAGGACCGCGCGATCGAGGATGTGCTCGCCGACCTGGAAGCGGGCCGACCCATGGACCGCCTGGTTTGCGGTGATGTCGGCTTCGGCAAGACCGAAGTCGCGCTTCGTGCAGCCTTCGTGATGGCCATGTCAGGCATGCAGGTCGCGGTGGTCGCTCCGACAACCCTGCTCGCGCGCCAGCACTACCGCAATTTCACCGAGCGCCTCGAAGGCTTCCCGATCCGCGTGGGCCGACTGTCACGCCTCGTCTCCGCGACCGAGGCGAAGAAGACCAAGGAGGACCTCGAAAAGGGCCAGGTCGACATCGTGATCGGCACTCACGCGATCCTTGGCAAGACGGTGAAGTTCAAGAAGCTCGGCCTCGTCATCGTCGACGAAGAGCAGCACTTTGGCGTTGCTCACAAGGAACGGCTGAAGGCGCTGAAGAGCGACGTTCACGTCCTAACGCTGACTGCGACCCCTATCCCGCGCACGCTTCAGATGGCGATGTCGGGTCTTCGCGACCTCAGCGTCATCCAGACGCCACCCGTCGATCGCCTTGCGGTTCGAACCTACGTTTCGCCCTGGGATCCGGTGGTGGTCCGCGAGGCGCTGCTGCGCGAACATTTCCGCGGCGGACAGAGCTTCTTCGTCGTTCCGCGCATCGCGGACCTCGCCGACATTGAGGAATGGCTTCGGGAGGAGATGCCGGAGATCAAGGCGGTCACCGCTCATGGTCAGATGAGCCCCACGGAAGTCGAGGAGCGCATGAGCGCCTTCTACGACCGCAAGTATGACGTGCTGTTGTCGACCACGATCGTCGAAAGCGGGCTCGACATTCCGAGCGCTAACACGCTCATCATCCATCGCGCCGATCGTTTCGGCCTCGCTCAGCTATACCAGCTGCGCGGCCGAGTGGGACGGTCGAAGCTTCGTGCATACGCCTACATGACCACGCCCGCCGATCGGTCGATCACCGAGACGGCGCAGAAGCGGCTGCAGGTTCTCGCCAACCTCGACAATCTTGGTGCGGGTTTCCAGCTTGCCAGCCACGATCTCGACATCCGCGGCGCCGGCAACCTGCTTGGCGACGAGCAGTCCGGTCACATCAAGGAAGTCGGGTTCGAGCTTTACCAATCGATGCTCGAGGATGCGATCGTCGAGGAGAAGGCCGGCGGCGTTCAACAGAAGGATGAGTTCACGCCGCAGATCAGCGTCGATTCGCCGATCCTCATCCCCGAAACCTACGTCCCCGATCTCGACCTGCGCATGGGCCTGTATCGCCGGCTTGGCGAGCTCGACGACAAACAGGGTGTTGAGGCATTCGCTGCAGAGCTGATCGACCGTTTCGGCGCGCTGCCGGAGGAAACGTCGAACCTGCTCAAGATCGTCGAGACCAAGCTCAACTGCCGCAAGGCGATGATCGCCAAGCTCGACGTTGGAGCGAAGGGCGCGCTCGTCACCTTCGCGGAAAGTGGCTTCCCGGCGCTCGGCAGCCTGCTCAGCTACATCGATCGCCTGAAGGGCAGCGCGAAGCTTCGCCCGGACAGCAAATTGTCGGTCCAGCGAGACTGGAGCACGCCGGAGGCCCGACTCAACGGCGCGCTCCAGCTGTCCACGGGCCTCGCCCGCGTGGCGATGGCAGGCGAGAAAGCGAAGGAAGCGGCCTAGGCTGCTTCCGCGGCCGACACCGACACGAAGCGAGCCAACTCGACCTCGTCGAGCGCGCCTGCACCAAGGAATCCCTGGTACAGGTTGCAGCCCCATTCGGCGAGCAGCCGTAGCTGGGCGGTGCTTTCGACGCCTTCGACCACGATCTGCAGTCCAAGATCCTGCGCGAGCCGGACGACGGAGCGCACCACTATCCGGTCGCGCTCGCTATGGGCGATCCGAGCGATGAGCCCGCGGTCGATCTTCAGGCAATCGAGCGGCAGTTCGGCGAGGTAGGCGAGGCTGTTGTAACCCGTCCCGAAGTCATCGAGCGCAACCCCGATCCCCTCATCGCGCAGCCGCGAAAGGCGGCGGCGCATGGCGTCAAAGTCGCTGAGCAGCGCACTCTCGGTGATCTCGACCGTGATACGCTTCGGGTCGAGCCCGGCGCCATGGATCTCTTCGATCAGCCACTGGGTATAGCCCGACCGCAGAAGGTCCGCAGGCAGCAGGTTGATCGACAGCCGGACGCGCCGCAGCGGCCCTTCCCAAGCCGCTGCAGCGCGGAGGGCCTTGCGCTGCACTAGCCGCGACAGGCGCTCGTCCAGCCCTGCGAGCCTGGCGCGTTCGAACAGGCGCTCGGCACTGTCCACACCGCTCCAGCGAGCGAGCGCCTCCGCCCCAACGACGGCGCCCGTTTTCGGATCGATCTGAGGTTGGAACACGACCCCGATCTGCTGGTGCGCAATAACCGCTTCGAGCAGCTGGTCGCGCCGCGGAGCAGGCACGGCCGGCACCGGGCAGTCCGATGCGCGTTGGCCTTCCAATACTTCACCCTTCGTCATGGCGTCGGGCTAACCCGGCTCGGAACCCTCCGAAACGGGGCAGTCGGGCCACGACCCACAACGGGACAGTGGCGCGGGGAGGCAAAATGCCTATGTTTGGGACGCGAAAGGAGCCCGTGTGAGCGCTGACATGGCCAAGCTCGGCGGTGAGGATGGAAAGCCTGACTTGGCGAGCCTGGGGATCGGGCTGCTGTCATCGCACACCGAAGTCGCGAAAGCCGCCGAGGCGATGCTTCGCGAGCGCTACGATTGGGCGGACGCTTCGGAAGCCGAAACGCTAGTCGCCCTGGGCGGCGACGGCTTCATGCTCCAGACTCTGCACAGCATGCTCGATGCCGACGATCCGAAGCCGGTATTCGGGATGAACCGCGGCACGGTCGGCTTTTTGATGAACGACTGGCGGCTCGACCGGCTCGCCGAGCGGATATCACGGGCCAAGGCCATCCGTGTTGCCCCCTTGAAGATGGAGGCGACCAAGGTTGACGGCACAGTCTGCACGCATGCCGCGATCAATGAGGTCTCGCTGCTGCGCGAAACTCGCCAGACGGCGAAGATCGAGATCCTGGTCAACGGCCGTGTCGCATTGCCGGAACTGGCCTGCGATGGCGTCCTGGTTGCCACTCCGGCGGGCTCGACCGCGTACAATTTGTCGGCGCATGGCCCGATCCTGCCGCTTGCTGCCAAGATGCTTGCCCTGACACCGATCAGCCCCTTTCGTCCCCGGCGTTGGTCAGGCGCGATCCTGCCCGACGACACCGCCGTCTGCTTCCGCATCCTGGAAGCGGAGAATCGGCCGGTTTCTGCAGTCGCCGATCAGGCCGAGG
>JAEVYW010000092.1 GCA_023392555.1 Pseudomonadota bacterium
GCCCAAGGCTCCGAACAACCCGGACCGCTGGTACTTCTGCGAAAGCCACGCGGCCGAGTACAACAAGAACTGGAACTACTTCGCGGGCCTCGACCCCGAGGAAGTAGCGAAGCGCGCGGCGCAGGAAGAGCAGGGGGCCTCGGGCTTCCGCAAGTCCTCGCACTGGCAGTGGGGCGGTCCTGGCGACGGGACCCGCAGCCGCGACGAGATGCGCGCACTCGACGTGCTCGGGCTGGAAAGCGACGCCGACTTCGACGCGGTGAAGGCTTCGTTCCGCAAGCTCGCCAAGGAACATCACCCGGACACGAACGCCGGCAATGCCGAGGCTGCGGAAACATTCCAGAAGGTTCAGGCGGCGTACGACGTCCTGCGCAAGGCCGAGGACCGCAAGAACGGCAAGGCCGTCTAGCTGCTCATCATGAAGGTCGCCGCGCTATGGGCGATCGGATGATCCGGATCGCCGCCGTGCGCGACCCCGCGAACGAAGGCGATCTTCTTGGTCAGCTTCACGCACTCGCAGCGCGCGATGACTGTCTCGCCCTTGAGCGCCGGGCGCATGTAATCGAGCCGAAGGTCGAGCGTGACTACCGGGATGAAGCGGTTAAGCGCCTGCCACACTGATCCACCGCTCGTCGTGTCGATCAGGCTGACGATGGCGCCTGACGCAAGGACACCGGTTTCCGGAACGCCGACCAGCTCTTCCCGCCAAGGGAGGCTGAGCTCCAGCCAGTTCGGACCAGCATCGCGATAATCCAGGCCAAGCGCGCGACCGTGGCCGACCTTGCGCGCCATGCCGATGAAACGCTTTGGGTCGAAGCCCTCGCTCATACCGCAAGCCGTTCGGCGGTCTGGCGGACGAGCGCGATCATGTTCGGAACGCCCTGGGTACGGTTCGCGCTGAGATGCTTGCTCAGCTCGAACGGGGCCAGCTCCGCCGCGACATCAAGCTTGGCAATCTCCTCAGCCGGCTTGTCCTGCACCGCCGACAGCACAAGCGCGACGATGCCCTTGGTGATCGCCGCATTGCTGTCGGCAAGGAAGTGCAGGCGGTCGCCTTCCGTGGTCGGGTAAAGCCAGACGGACGCGGAGCAGCCGCGAACCTTCGTAGCTTCCGTCTTCAGTGCATCGGGCATCGGATCGAGCTGACGGCCGAGGTCGATCAGCAGGCGATAACGGTCTTCGCCTTCGAGAAGCTCATACTCGTCGAATATGTCGTGGAGCGGGGGAAGTGCCATTCTGGCCGCGGACTAGCAGGCCCGCACGCACGCTTCTAGCGGTCGCGAAGCTCTTCGATCTGGCGCGACAGGCTGTTTTCCTTGTCCACGGTGATCCGCTCGAGGACCTTGAGCCGTTCTTTCAGCTCCGCAACCTCCTCGCGGAGGCGGAGGTTTTCGGCCTGTTGCTGAGGCTCGCCTTCGATCCGGTCGCGCCGCGAATGTCCATATTTGGCCCTGAGCACCGACGCGATCATCACCGCGACGACGATGACCGCGACCATCTCAAACGGATTCATTGAATCTGGTCTCCACTTTCAATTCGCGCGCGATCCCGAAGAGCCTCGATCTGGGCCGCGGTCTGCGCGCCCCCATCAGTGACGATTTGCTCGACGACGCGCAACCGCGCTTCGATCCGCTCGACGTGCGCAGCATATTGGGCGGCCTTTTCGGCCGTCTGGTCGGCGATCAGCTGGCTCATTCGCTCCTTGTGCTGAAGCCAGCGTTGGAACGCGCTGAAGAGAAGCCCGCCGCCAACCGGGATCGCGACGACGATCGCAAAGAAGATCAGCAATGAAAGGGGCACAGCAACCTCCTCGGATCAGCTGCAAGCTTAGCTGAGCTTCTCGCGCTCGGCTCGCTCGATCGGCGACGGAAGACGGTCCAGATCGCGCAATGCCTCGATCTGCGCCGCGGTATGGACGCCGCCATCGGTGACCAGCTTCTCAAGTACGCGAACTCGCTGTTCAAGCTGGGTGTTGCTCGTCGCGTACTGCGCGGCTTTCTCCGCCGCGATCGCCATTTCCACGTCGAGGCGCTTTTCCTTCAGCGTGAAGTAGCGCCGGGCGAGATAGAGCAGGAACATCGTGGGCAGCAGAATGGTGATCAACAAGGCCATTACGTCGCCAGGTTGCATTGGAATTCCCCCTCTTAGCGAAGTTGCTCGATCTCGCGGGCGAGCGAGCGGTTTTCGGTCGTTACGTAGCTTTCGACGTCGCCCAGGCGGCGGTCGATGTCCTTCAGGCGCAGGCGGATGTCACGCGCCGTGCGGGTCGGCGAGGTCCTGACCTGGCGCCAGAACTGCTGCTCCTCGACGTCCGTCATCTCCAGCTCGCGCGGTTTGTTCGGCGCGATGAAGCCGGCGATGAAGTAGACAGGCAGGATCGATCCGCTGCTCAGGAAAAAGGCGGCGACCATTGCGATCCGGACCAGCGCCACATCGAAACCGGTGTAGTCGGCGATGCCGGCGCAAATGCCCATGACCTTGCCGTTGCGCTTGTCACGATAGAAGCGTGTGCGGCTCGGAGGCTGATAGGCCATCGTCACTCTCCCGTGCGGACGCGGCTGCGGCTGCGGCTGCTGCCGGTCGAGGCGCGAACCTCGGCGAGCTCGTCCTCGATCCGCGCAGTCGAGTCAGGCAGGCACTGCTGGCGCCAGTTGGGATTTTCGGCGGTCATGATGCGCTCGATCGAGCACATCCGGTCGTCGAGCCGGCGGGCAAGATCGTAAAGCTCGTCGAGAAGCTTCTCGTCGGCGTTGGTGATCGTCGCTGATTGCTTCCACTTGGTCATGTAATGGAACACCAGCCAGGGCAGGCCGATGAATAATGTGATCATGACGATCGCGGGAACGATAATCTCTTCCATCGAACCTTATTCCCCTTTGCGCTTCAGCGCAGCTTTCATGGCTTCGAGCTCCGCTTCGACCTTGTCGGAGGCCTGCAGGTCGGCAATTTCTTCCTCGAGGCTCTTCGGTCCCGTCATGCCCAGCGCATCGGCGCGGCCTTCGGCGAAGTCGGCACGGCGCTCGAGAAGCTCGAACTTGCCGAATGCGTCCTCGGTGCGGCCGCCATTCAGCACTTCGCGAGCCTTGGCGCGGGCGACGGCACTTTCGAGGCGGGTCGCAATCGCATTCTGCCGGGCGCGTGCCTCGCGCAATTTGCCCTGCAGCTTGGCGATGTCGGCTTCATAGCTCTTAAGCGCTTCATCAATCAGGTCGATCTCGGCTTTCAGGCCCTCGGCCATATCGGCCGCCTTCTGGCGCTCGATCAACGCCGCTTTGGCGAGGTCCTCGCGATCCTTCGATAGAGCGAGCTCGGCCTTTTCGGTCCAGCTCGTCTGAAGCTCCTCGAGGCGCTTGAGCGCCCGGCGCATTTCCTTGCCGTCGGCGATCGACCGAGCTGCGCTCGCCCGGACCTCGACCAAGGTCTCCTCCATCTCGAGGATGATCATTCGGATCATCCGCGCCGGATCTTCCGCGCGGTCGAGCAGCTCCGTCATGTTTGCTGCGAATATGTCCCTCGTCCGAGAGAATATGCCCATTTCAAACTCCGCAATCGTGATCAGGCCCTGTACGGCTTCTAACTATACAAGTCCCGTGCCAGTCATTCAGATTGACCGGTAATCTGCCAAAAGTTCCAATTTTCTGGGAGAAAACAGCCGAAATATCTTGCCAACTCATGGGCTTTGACACCAACTGTCGGCGAATGGAGCGGGCCAATCAATTCGTGGGGCAAAGCCTCGCCTTTCTCGACGCGGTCGAGCGGGCGAGCCGTGCCGCGCCGCTCAATCGCCCCGTCCTTGTGATCGGCGAACGCGGGACCGGCAAGGAGTTGATCGCCGAGCGACTGCACCATTTGTCGTCACGCTGGGCGGGTCCGCTCGTGGTGATGAACTGCGCTGCGCTCCCGGAAAGCCTGATCGAGGCTGAACTCTTCGGCCACGAGGCCGGCAGTTTCACCGGCGCTTCGAAGACTCGCCATGGCCGCTTCGAAGAGGCCGATGGCGGCACCCTGTTCCTCGACGAACTTGGCACGCTGTCCATGCCAGCTCAGGATCGGCTCCTGCGGGCGGTCGAATATGGCGAGGTCACCCGCATCGGCGCGTCCAAGCCTCTCAGCGTTGACGTTCGCATCGTGGCTGCCACCAACGAGAATCTCCCGTCGCAGGTCGAGAAGGGCAAGTTCCGCGCCGATCTCTTGGACCGCCTGTCGTTCGAGGTAGTAACGCTGCCACCCCTCAGGGCGCGGAGCGGCGACATACCCTTGCTGGCGGATCATTTCGGACGGCGCATGGCTGTCGAGCTCGATTGGCCGAACTGGCCCGGTTTCTCAGCCCGCTGCGCCGCGGAGATGGAGGCCTACAATTGGCCCGGCAACGTCCGCGAACTGCGCAACGTCGTCGAACGCGCCGTCTATCGCTGGGAAGATGCGGAGCGGGAGGTGGACGCCCTCCAGTTCGACCCGTTCCATTCGCCCTGGGCTCCGGCGGCTCCACGTGCATCGGGCGGTCAGCCTTACGCCGAGGTCACCGCACCCGCCTTTGCGGAGGACCCGGAACCGGCACCGACCATGACGACCGTCACCAACGATTTCCGCGCGGCCGTTACGGACTATGAGCGCTCGCTTCTTCAGACGGCGCTTGCTGCCAATCGCTTCAATCAGCGTGCCACCGCATCGGCGCTGAACCTCAGCTACGATCAGCTTCGCCATGCATTGAAGCGGCACAAGCTGCTCGAGACGGACGCGGCCT
The DNA here is from genome assembly GCA_023392555.1 of Pseudomonadota bacterium. GTDB lineage: Bacteria > Pseudomonadota > Alphaproteobacteria > Sphingomonadales > Sphingomonadaceae > Sphingomicrobium. Next base: position 4,745 of record JAEVYW010000092.1, read on the forward strand.
GATCGGCACTGGAATTACGGCCGCGAAACGGTAAAGGCGGCGCGAGAGCGCTGAAGCGTGGAGCGACTGTTGCCCGTTCGGCGTTAATCAGGCGAACCTTTCAAGGAGACGACCGCCATGGCTTTCCAGCTGCCCGAACTTCCCTACGCCAAGGACTCACTTGCGCCGCATATCTCTGCGGAAACGCTCGAGTTTCACTGGGGCAAGCATCACCGCACCTATGTCACGAAGACCAACGACATGATCGCCGACAAGGCGAACCTGTCGGGCGCTTCGCTCGTCGACGTGATCCGTTCGGCGCGGGACAACGGCGACAACAAGCTGTTCAACAACAGCGCGCAGCTCTGGAATCACAGCTTCTTCTGGCAGTGCCTGTCGCCTGAGCAGCAGCAGCCGTCGGGCCGCCTCGCGCAGCTCATCAACGACGATTTCGGCGGCGTCGAGCCGATGCTTCAGAAGCTGGGCGACGAAGCGGTCAACCACTTCTCCAATGGCTGGGCCTGGCTCGTTCTCGACCGCGACCAGTTGAAGATCACTTCGCTGCACGATGCCGATACGCCGCTGGTGCACGAGGGCATGGTTCCGCTGTTCACGCTCGATGTGTGGGAGCACGCTTATTACATCGATTACCGCAACGAGCGTCCGCGCTTCGTGACGTCGGTGCTGTCGAATATCGTCAACTGGGACTTCGTCGCCCAGAACCTCGATGGTCAGGGTGCAGCCCGCGCCGACCAGGAAGGCGCTTCGGCGACGGCCGAAGCTACGACTTGAGGCGATAGCCGGTCCGGAACACCCACCAGATCACGGCCAGACAGACGAGAAGGAAGGCGAACGTTGCCGCGAGGGCTGCCCCGAACGGCACGTCCGCCGTCCCGAAGAAGGTCCAACGGAAGCCGTTGATCAGATAGACCACCGGATTGAAAAGCGTAATCGACCGCCACGTCGGCGGGAGCATGTCGATCGAGTAGAATGCGCCGCCGAGGAAGGTGAGGGGCGTTACGACCAGCAGCGGGATCACCTGCAGTTGCTCGAAGCCCTTCGCCCAGATCCCGACGATGAAGCCGAAGCAGCAAAACGTCGCGGCCACCAGCAGCAAATAGAGCAGCATCAGCAGCGGATGCTTCACCTCTATGTCGACGAACAAATGCGCAGTGACGAAGATTACCAGCGCGACGATCATCGCCTTGGTGGCCGCTGCCCCGACGTAGCCAAGCACCGTCTCGAACGCCGACAAAGGCGCCGATAGAATCTCGTAGATCGTGCCCGTGAAGCGCGGCATGTGGATGCCGAAGCTCGCGTTGAAGATGCTCTCGGTGAACAGCGACAGCATCATCAATCCCGGCACGATGAAGGCGCCGTACGGGATGCCATTGATCTCGCTCATGCGGCTGCCGATCGCCGAGCCGAAGACGATGAAGTAGAGCGAGGTGGTGATCACCGGCACGGCAAGCCCGGTCCACAGCGTCCGCCTGAAGCGGTGCAACTCGAACTTGTAGATCGCCCAGACGCCGCGGAGGTTCATGCTGCAGCCTTCTGGTGGTGGATCAGCCCGACAAAGATGTCCTCGAGGCTCGACTGGTGCGTGTCGAGATCCTTGAACGCGATACCTGCGTCACGCATCGCGGCGAGAAGCGAGGGGACACCCGTCCGGTCGGCCTTGGCGTCGAACTCGTATGTCAGCAACGATCCATCCTCGCCAAGCTCAAGCTTCCAGTCAGACAAGGCCGCCGGAATTTCCTCCAGAGGCTCCGCGAGTTGGAGATGGAGAACCTTGCGGCCGAGCTTTTTCATCAGCTCAGTTTTCTCCTCGACCAGGATCAGTTCACCCTTGTTGATGACGCCGACGCGGTCGGCCAT
>JAEVYW010000203.1 GCA_023392555.1 Pseudomonadota bacterium
TCTCGACCCAGTCGATCACGAGCGAATTCGAATTGTCGCGCCGCCAGTTCACGTTGACCTCGCCGCTGTCGCTGAGGCTTCCGTACTTGGCGCTGTTGGTGACAAGCTCGTGGATGACCAGAGCCATTGACGAATAGGCCTGCGGGTTGAGCTGAACCGGCTCACCGTCGAGGTGCATTCGCTGCTGCTTGTCGCTGAGGAAGGCCGCGATCTCCGCTTCGAATAGGGCATGGAGGGGCGCCGGGCCCCAGCGGTCGTCGGTGATCTGGTTGTGCGCGCGAGCAAGCGCGTGGATGCGCTGGTCGATCGTCTTTGCGAAATCCTCGATGTCGCCTTCGCTCGGCGGCCGCGACTGGCGGATGAGGCCGCGGATCAGCGACAATATGTTGCGCACGCGGTGGTTGAGCTCCGCGATAAGCAATTCCTGCCGCTCATTGGCCTGGCGGCGATGAGTGCTCGCCTCATCGGCCATTCGCAACACGACCTCGAGCAGGGTCGCCCGCAGCGTCTCGGCGACGCGGAGTTCTGGCGTCGTGAAGCGGTTCGAGCGCCCCTGGACCAGCTCCTTCCATTCCTCAAAGCTTTCGCGCGGCGTCAGGCGCGGCCCGTTGGGGCCATATTCCACCGGCTTGTGCGGATCGCCGGCCCAGCGCACCGAACGCACCCTCTCCTGCCGGAACAGCACGACATAATCGCGTGGGGACCGGCTGATCGGGATTGCGAGCATGCCCGCGGCCTTGTCGACGAAGCGCTCGGCATCGGGAACCAAGTCGGCGATACGGTCGGTCGCAAACACCTTCTGAGCCGCGGCGCCATTGAGGGCATTCACGATGTCGGCAAAGCCGCGCGTGTCGGGAGTCGATCCCGCGAACGCGTAGTTGCCGTTGAGCCAGATGCCGACACCATCGGCCGGTATCGCCTGGCTCATGATGTCGTTGAGGATCATCGGATCGCCGAGCAGCGATTCATCTGACGCAATGATGCTCAGAAGGCGATCCGAGATGTCACGGGCGCGGTGCTCGTAGTCCGCCATCGCCTTCCGCTCGCGGGACTCAATCCGCATCGCGAACATCTGCGCGAACAGCTCGGCCACCGAGCGCCTCTCGAAGCTTGGGCAGCGCGGGCTGTAGTGATGGCAGGCGATTAGCCCCCACAGCTCCCCTTCGACGATGATCGAGATCGACATGGACGCGCGGACGCCCATGTTGCGCAGATATTCGATGTGAATCGGCGAGACCGAGCGCAGCACCGACAGCGACAGATCGAGCGGTTGCTTCCGCTCATTGAGCGCCGGGACGATCGGGACCGGAACGCTGTCGATGTCGGTGATCACGCGCAGCAGATTGCGCTTGTAGAGTGCCCGGGCCTGCTTCGGGATGTCGTTGGACGGATAGTGCAGCCCCATGAAGCTGCCGATCCCGGCCTTCGCGCTCTCCGCGACCACCTCGCCCGAACCATCCTCGTCGAACTGATAGACCATCACGCGGTCAAAAGCCGTCAGTGCCCGAACCTGCCGTGCGCCTTCGTTGAAGAAACGCTCGAGCGTCTGGGCATTGTCGAGGCGCGCGATCATCCCGCGCACCGTCCCAGTCGCGTCGCCATAGGCGTGATCGCTCGAAGGCTCACCTTCGATCACGACCATGCCGTCGATCATGTGGACGGCGATGTCGAACAGCACGCTTTCGTCGAACAAGCGGCAGCGGAAGATGCGTTCGGACGCGTCGGGGCTCGCGAGCAGCGCAAGGCGATTGCGGATGGCGTGGACTGACTCGGCGGAAAGGACATCCAGCGCCGGCTTGCCGATGACGTCCTCAGGCTTCTTGCCGAAGAATTCCTCGAAGTTCGCGGAGACGCGCGCAACCATCCAGTCGGTGTTCACTGCGAGCAGGAAGCCGATCGGCTGGATCGCGCCGAGAAGGTGAATGGGCTCGCGGTCGCAGTTTGTGAGGTCGACCCCCTGCGCCGGATCGGTCCATTTCATCGTGAGGTTACGCCCTTGCCAAACGAGTGCTCGAAACAGGCAAATGTGGCGATCGCACTGGATCCCGCCCGCTGAAGCGCAACGTGCTGATATAGATTAGTTTCTAAGGCAGCAACAAATGTGGGCCAGCCGCTGTTCCGTGAGGACTGCGGCGCGAGAAAAGATTGCGGAAAATTGGCAGGCACGGACTTGCGCAGAACGGCCCCACCCAGCCGCGAACCCTCGATTACGTAGAGGCCGCCCCATACCGCCGCGTCGTCGTCATAGACAGGCGAGCCGTTAGTTGCGGGCCCGGCGCGACCGAGAGCCGCTAGGTCTGCCAAGAGAGCTTCGCTACGCCGGCGCTGATCCCAATCAGGGAGGAGCCGCCCCGCCCCCGCGCGATCCAGGGCCGCCTCGACCGGTATGAATGCGGCAGCCTGCACCGCGAGAAAGTCGGCATACTCCTCGGCGTCCGACAGCCGAAATCCGGACAGCTTGGAGTCGACGCGCTCGTGGGCTTCGCGGGTCACGTCCCTCAGATAGGCGCGGGCCTTCAACTGGCGGACCCGAACACCCGCTCGAAGATCGTGTCGACTTCCTTCAGATGGTAGTCGAGATCGAACAGGCTCTCGAGATGCTCGGCGCTCAAGCGCGCGGTCACTTCGCTATCGTTCTTCAACAGCTCGAGCAGCGACAACTGGCCGTCGGACTCCCACACCTTCATCGCGTTGCGCTGAACGAGCGCGTAGGAATCCTCGCGGCTAACGCCTGCCTGGGTCAGCGCCAGCAACACCCGCTGCGAGTTCACCAGCCCGCCCATGCGGTCCAGATTCTTCTGCATGCGGTCGGGATAGACGAGCAGCTTCTTCACCACTCCCGTCAATCGGGCGAGCGCGAAATCGAGGGTAATCGTCGCGTCGGGACCGATGAACCGCTCTACCGACGAGTGCGAGATATCGCGCTCATGCCATAGCGCGACATTCTCCATCGCCGGCACGACCGCCGAGCGGATGACGCGGGCGAGACCGGTCAGATTCTCGGTCAGCACCGGGTTCCGCTTGTGTGGCATCGCCGAGCTGCCCTTCTGCCCCGGCGAGAAATATTCCTCCGCCTCCAGCACCTCGGTCCGCTGGAGATGGCGGATTTCCGTGGCCAGGCGCTCGATCGACGAAGCGATCACGCCCAGGGTCGCGAAGAACATCGCATGGCGGTCGCGCGGGATGACCTGCGTGGAGATCGGCTCGATCTTCAGACCGAGTTCCTTCGCGACATGCGCTTCAATCTCGGGCCGGATATTGGCGAACGTGCCGATGGCGCCGGAAATCGCGCGGGTGGCGATGTCCTCGCGGGCCGCGATCAGGCGGGTCCGGTTCCGGTCGAATTCGGCATAGGCTTGCGCCAGCTTCAGCCCGAAGCTGGTCGGCTCGGCGTGAATACCGTGGCTCCGGCCGATCGTCGGCGTGCGCTTGTGCTCGAACGCGCGGTCCTTGATGGCGGCAAGGAGCTCATGGAGGTCGGCTATCAGCAGGTCCGCCGACTGCTTCAGCTGCACCGCAAGCGCCGTGTCGAGCACGTCGGAGCTGGTCATACCCTGGTGAAGGTAGCGCGCTTCCGGCCCCATCTTGTCCCCGACCCAGGTCAGGAAGGCGATGACGTCATGCTTGGTGACAGCCTCGATCTCGTCGATCGCGGCAACGTCGATCTCGCACAGGACGTCGTCGTCGTAGGCCTTGCGGATCTTCGCCGCGTCCTCGGCCGGGATCATCCCGACCTTACCCATCGCTTCGGCCGCGAAGACCTCGATGGCGAACCAGATTCGATAGCGGTTTTCGGGCGACCAGATGGCCGTCATCTCGGGACGGGAATAGCGGGGGACCATGTCGCGGGCGGCTAGCAGAGGTGTGGCGGCGCTTCAAATGAATGCCGTCTGGGCACTGCTGGATTGTCAAAGCGTTGGCACCATCAACAGGAGGTTCGCCATGCGTTCGATTGCGTTCGTAGCTTTGGGTCTCGCCATTGCCGGATGCGCACAGAAATCGCCTGAAGAGCAGCAAATGGATCAAATTCGGAGCCATGCCAGCAACCAGGCGAAGGCCATCGAGAATCAAGCCGAGCTCCAGGCCGCCCCGCTCGATCAGCAGGCGGATGCCCTGAGCAACCAGGCGAAGCAGGCGGGCGGCTACACCGGGAAGCGCCTGGAGGTGAAAGCCGATGCTTTGCATCAGGAAGCCAAGCTGATCCGCGAACAGGCCGACAAGCAGGGCGACGCGATCAAGGAAGGTGCCGACGCCCGGATCAAGACGATTCAGAGCCGCTAACCTTCAGTGATTCGTCTTTCTCGGTCTACCCTGCTAGACCCGCCGGGAATCCGCTGCCGGTCGACGCTTGATGCGCTCCGCGGCTCTTCGAAACCCTCCCGGCGCGTCCGCTGTCGGGTAGCGAGCAAGGACATCACCAATGGCCGAACCAGTCCGGCAAAAGGACCACGAAACCTATTTGACCCGCGCGAATCAGGCGCGCACCGAGGCCGAGGCGGCGACGCTGGACAACGTCCGCGAGCGCTGCCTGCGCGCCGAAGCGGCATGGCTGGAGATGGCCGCACGCGCCGAGCGCACAGAAAAGATGCGAGTCACCCAGCTTGAAGCGAAAGCGGCTCAGGCGGCGCTGGCCGAAGTTCAGGCTTAGCCCGAGGGGGGCTGCGGCGCCGCTTTCCGAATCCCGAAAGAGCATTTCAGGCCGTCGGGATCGTAGCGAAGATCGGTTTCGACGCCGGAGCGCTGAAGCAGCCGCGTTCCGAAGCCGGTCTCCGTCGGCGGCGTCACCGTCGGCCCGCCCTGCTCTACCCAATGGAGCTTGAGCCGGTCGCCGTCATGGTCGACGGTCACGACGACTTGGCCACTGGGCGTCGACAGCGCGCCATATTTGACGGCGTTCGTGCCGAGCTCGTGAAGAGCAAGGGCAAGCGACACGACCTGCTGCGCGGGGATTGCGGCATCGACGCTCGTGACATGCACACGAGACTTGCCGTCCTGGAAGGGCGTCAGAGCAGCGCGAAGCACTTCGCGGATGTCCGCAACCGGCTGCTTGATCTCCTCGGTCAGGAGCTCATTGGCGTCGGCCAGAGCACGCAGTCGCCCGGCAAAGCGGCTCGCTTCCGGCTTCTCCGTTCCCAGGGTTTGGAACGCGATGGCCTGCACGATGGCGAGCGCGTTCTTGAGCCGGTGGGCCATCTCGCGGGCGAAGAATTCGGCGTTCGCGGCTTGCTCTTCGAGCTCCGCCAACTCGCGTTGATGGAGCCGACGCTCACTCGAGCGATACATGTGCGCGGTGGTCACGATGACCAATGCGATGATCGAGAACCCGATCAGCGGGACCCAGGCGTCGTTGGCCAGGCTAAACGAATGCGGGTTGAAGAAAAGGTACCAGCATCCGAGCCCGCCGAGCACTGCCGTCGTAATCCCGCCTGCCGCTCCGGCGAACGTCGTGACGATCGCCATCGCAATGACGACGGTGATGGTTGGAAGCTGTTGGGGGTTCAGCGGCAGCAGCGAGCGAACGGCGACAGCAGTCATCGCCGACAAGACGCCGATCGTCAGTTGCAGGGGGAGGGAGACGTCGCGGTCTGACCGCACGACGCGGCGCAGGCGACTACGCACGGTGCGCGGCCCCCAGGTCGACTGCCACTGAACAATCCCCCAGATTCACCTTGCCTTGATTGCAAGCGGCGCAGCTAAGCGCAATGCCGACTTTAGGGAGAGGAACCGGCGTTGCGCCGGTGCGCTCAGCCTCGCATAGGTCCGCGATGACGATCGAGAACGACGAGCAGCTGGACAAGCTTCGCGCAATTGGCAGCCTGGTGGCACGCACTCTCGCTGCCATGGGCAAGGCGCTCGAACCAGGGATGACGACCCGCGAACTGGACGCCATCGGTCGCGCGCTGCTCGAGAAAGAAGGAGCGCGATCGGCGCCCGAAGTCTCCTACAACTTCCCCGGCGCGACGTGCATTTCGGTCGGTCCGGAC
>JAEVYW010000213.1 GCA_023392555.1 Pseudomonadota bacterium
ACCTCGACGCTTCCACGCAAGGTCCAGCGCAATTGAATCTGCGCGTAGCGCGCGACGAGATCGGGGTCCTTGGGATCGCCAATGACGAGGTTGCGGATTTCCTGGGTCCGAAGGCCAACACGCTGCAACTCATAGGTTGCGCGGACATTTCGCTGCTCGAACTGACGGCGAAGGATCTCGGTCGCGATCGGGCGGCGAGCGGTCCACAGCGCAGCGACGGCGATGAGGGCGAGGATGAGCAGGCCAAGCACGCCGAACGCGGCGATACGTCCCCATCCCGGACGCCGCCGAACGACGATTACTTCGCCGTTGTCCTCCCCTCCTGCATTACGCCGAGCCATCGGCGGTTAGAAACCCCGCCACACCACTACCGTTCCGTAAGCGGCATGACTTCGCCGTTGCGTGTCTTTGCTGCACTTGGCTAGGCATGGTGCGGATGGGGGATGGGACCAGTAACGCGTCGGGCCACAGGGGCCGCCTTCGGAAGCGCCTGTTCGAGGCGGGGCCGAGGGCTTTGCTCGACCATGAGCTGGTCGAATATCTCCTGACGCTGACCATTCCGCGGGTGGATACGAAGCCACTAGCGCGGCGCTTGCTCGATCAATTCGGCGGGATCGGCCCTCTGCTCGGCGCCGATGCCGAGACGTTGAAGCGAGAAGGGCTGAGCGAGGCGACGATCGGTGCGCTCAAGATCGCCGAGGCCTCGGCGCTGCGCTTGCTCGAAACGCGGATTGAGGGGCGCCCGGTGCTGTCGAGTTGGGACGCGCTCGGCGATTACCTCACCGCCGCGATGTCGCATCACAGCGTTGAGGAAGTGCGGGTGCTGTTCCTCAACGCCAAGAACATGCTGATCGCCAATGAAGCGATGTGGCGCGGATCGGTAGATGAGGCCGCGATGCACGTCCGCGAAGTAATGAAGCGTGCCATCGCCCACGGCGCGACCGCGATCATCGTCGTCCACAATCACCCGAGCGGCGACCCGACGCCGAGCCAGGCCGACATCAAGCTGACCCGCGACCTCGTCGAAGCCGGCCGGCACATGAAGGTGACGGTGCATGATCACGTGATCGTGGGCTCCCAGGGACGGTCGAGCCTGCGCGCGCTGGGACTGATGTGACCCGCCTCGGCGACGACTTATACTGGCGATATCTTAGGCTGACGCGTCCGTTCCGCACTGCAAAGCGAGAACTCGTTCGGAGGCTTCGCTATGGGCCGGTGCCCGCGAATGGATGGGGCGAAGGGTGGCGCGTGCTAGTTTTCCGTTACGGCAGAAAGCCGTCGCGTGAGCTTCATGTGCTTGCACCCGTGAAAGGCCTAGAGTTCGATTGGGATGTCCTGCGACAGCATGTTCGCGGCAAGCCGTGGCCGGTCTACGACCATGAGCCGGGGGTGTTGACCGGAGTCATGGAATGGGCCGGGCATCACATTTTCGTAAATGCCGAGGGCGACGAGAACGAGCGGGTGCCGATGGACAAGCTTATTCCCGGCGCGTTCAGGGGTGGCGTCACCAAGTTCCTTCTGCTCACCGAGGTGCGGCAACCCAACGATAGTCTGCGACTGTCCAGCTAGAACTCGAAGCTTGTGCATCGCATCGACGTGGGCTAATAGTGAACCATATGGTTCAGCTTTCGAATGCTCGCCTCGACGCTTCTTTTGCCGCTCTGTCCGATGCGACGCGGCGCGGCGTTCTTGAGCAGCTCAGCCGATCCGACTCATCGATTAGCGATCTTGCCGACCGTTTCCACATGACGCTCACGGGCATGAAGAAGCACGTCGGCGTGCTGGAGCAGGCCGGGCTGATCACGACCGAAAAGGTCGGACGCGTTCGGACGTGCCGCCTCGGTGGCCGCGGGCTCGAAGCTGAGGCTGCGTGGATCGACTGGTATCGCAGCGTCTGGGACGTCCGCTTCGACGAACTCGACAAGGTAGTTCAGGAACTCAAGCACAAGGAGCAATCGGATGAACGAAACGAATAGCGACGTGGCGATCCAGGGCCAGACCAAGGTTGAGCGCACGGACCGCGAAATCATTGTCAGGCGGACCTTCGATGCTCCTACTCACCTCGTTTACCGGGCGTGGACCACGTCGGAGCTTTTCAAGCGCTGGTGGGCCCCGCGGTCGCTCGGCATGCATCTACGGAGCGTCGAGCTCGATGTCCGCACGGGCGGCAGCTACCGCCTGGAGTTCGGCGAGGATCCGGCAAGCTCAATGGCGTTCTTCGGCAAATATGTCGAAGTGGTTCCGGACTCGAAGATTGTCTGGACCAACGACGAAGGCGGAGAAGAGGGCTCCGTCACGACAGTGACCTTTGAGGAGAAGGACGGAAAGACGCTGCTCACGATGCGCGAGCTTTACCCGTCCAACGAAGCGCTCGAGGCAAATGCCGGCGCGGAAGGCGCGCTGCCCGAACAGTTCGACCAGTTGGACGAGCTGCTCGCGACGATGCCGGCGAGCTAGGCCAAAGTCAGGACCATCGCCCCGCGCTTTGTCGCGACGAGCGTATGCTCGTACTGCACGGTCGGTTGCTCGTGCGGGGGGCGAAGGGTCCAGCCGTCGTCGCGCTGCTCGACCGAGTCGGCGCCGAGCGACAGGAACGGCTCGATGGTGAAGACGAGACCTTCGGGAATTCGGCGTTTGTCGCGCGGCTCGAACCAAGTCGGGATTTCGTCCGGATCGTCGTGAAGCGAGCGGCCGATGCCGTGGCTCGCTAGGTTGCGAACGAGGCTGTAGCCGTTGCGCTTGGCGAACGTCTCGATCGACCGGCCGATGTCATTGAGGGGCTTGCCCGGCTTCACCGCCTTGATGCCCGCCCACATGGCTCGGCGCCCATCGCGGCAGAGACGTTCGATGCGCTGACTGGTCGGCGGAACCGCGAAGCTTGCGCCCGTGTCGCCGAAGAAGCCGTCGAGCTCGGCGGACACGTCGATGTTCACCAGGTCGCCCGGCTTCACGACGGTGTCGTCGGGAATGCCATGGGCGCAATCGGGTCCGACCGAAATGCAGGTCGCGCCGGGAAAATTATAGGTGACTTCAGGCGCGGACCGCGCACCCTCTGTCTCAAGCAGCGCCCGGCCGATGTCGTTGAGCGGCTTGCCCGGCTTCACCGCCTTGATGCCCGCCCACATCGCGCGGCGGCCGTCGCGGCACAAGCGCTCGATGCGCTGGCTGGTCGGCGGGACCGCGAAGCTCGCGCCCGTGTCGCCGAAG
>JAEVYW010000224.1 GCA_023392555.1 Pseudomonadota bacterium
CTATGGGACGATCCCAAGGCGGCGCAGGAAGTGATGCGCGAGCGCCGCCGGCTGGAAGAGGCGATCAACGCCACGCGCTCGCTCGAGACCGAGCTCAAAGATACGGTCGAGCTGATCGAAATGGCCGAGGCCGAAGGCGATACCGCCTTGGTCGACGATGGTGTGAAGGCGCTTGGCGAGCTCGCGGATCGCGCCGACAAGGACAAGGTGGCCGCGCTGCTGGCGGGCGAGGCGGACGCCAACAACAGCTATGTCGAGGTCAATGCCGGGGCCGGGGGTACAGAGAGCCAGGACTGGGCGGAAATGCTGCTGCGCATGTACACGCGGTGGGGCGAGCGCCACAAATACAAGGTCGAGCTGATTGACCACCATTCGGGCGAGCAGGCCGGGATCAAGTCCGCGACGATCCTGATCAAGGGCGAGAACGCCTACGGCAATCTGAAGGTCGAAAGCGGGGTCCACCGGCTGGTGCGTATCAGCCCGTACGATTCCAACGCGCGCCGCCACACGAGCTTCTCGAGCGTCTGGGTCTATCCGGAAGTCGACGACGACATCGATATCGAGATCAACGAGTCCGAGCTGCGCATCGACACCTATCGCGCGTCGGGCGCCGGCGGACAGCACGTCAACACGACCGACAGCGCGGTGCGCATCACGCACTTGCCGACCGGCATCGTCGTCGCCTGCCAGAACGAGCGATCGCAGCACAAGAACCGCGCCTCCGCCTTCAAGCAGCTGAAGGCCCGCCTCTACGAGGCCGAGCTTCAGAAGCGCGAAGCCGAAGCCAATGCGGCCAATGCCAGCAAGACCGACATCGGTTGGGGACACCAGATCCGAAGCTATGTCCTCCAGCCCTACCAACTGGTGAAGGACCTGCGCACTGGCGTCACTTCCACGGCGCCCGGCGACGTTCTCGACGGCGACCTCGATCGCTTCATGGCCGCGGCCTTGTCCCAGCGCGTCACCGGCGAGCGGGTCGAGGTCGAGGATGTGGACTAGGACGGTTCACGTGCGGGGGCTGGCCTACGGACTGGCGCTCGTCGCGCTCGCATCCTGCCGGCAGGCTCCCGAAGCACCGCGCTTCCCAAAGCCCGATCGCGACGTCGCGCCGATCGTAAGCGACGCCTTCTCGACCGAGGATGCGCGCGACCGGATTGGCGAGGCGGAGCGGGTGATCGAACTGGCCGGGGTTAAGCCGGGGATGTGGGTCGCCGACATCGGTGCGGGCGAAGGCTATTACACTGTCCGCCTGGCGCCGGTGGTCGGTCGTCGCGGCCGGGTTCTCGCCGAGGATATCGTCGAGGAGACGGTCGACCTCCTGGGCCAACGCGTGCACCGCGAGAACCTCGACAATGTCGCTATCCTGCTCGGCACGCCCGACGATCCGAAGCTGCCGCATGGCTCGTTCGACCGCATCTTCCTGGTCCATATGTACCACGAGGTGGCGTCGCCCTACGCGTTCCTGTGGCGGCTGCGCGAGGGACTGAAGCCCGGTGGCGAGGTGATCGTCGTCGACTCAAACCGCGAGCCCAAGCGGCACGGGATGCCGCCAAATCTGTTGCGCTGCGAGTTCAGGCAGGTCGGGCTGAAGCTGGCGCGGTTCGAGCCGATCACCGCCCGCGAGACCTATTTCGCCGCATTCCAGATCGGGGCGCCGCGACCGGATCCGTCGAAAATCCGGGCGTGCCGAAACTGATCGGCTTCTAGAGCAAGCCGAGTTGGCGAAAGCTCGACACGCTTGAGCCCGCGAAAACCAGATGGTCGACCACCCGGCAGCCGAGTGCGTCCGCGACGCAGCTCAGCCGGCGCGTCGACGAACAGTCGCTGGCGCTTGGGGTCGCGTCGCCGCTCGGGTGATTGTGCGCAAGGATGATGCCGGCGCTTTCGAGGAGCGCGGCGTCACGGACGATCGTTCGGAGCGGAAATGCTGCCTCAGCCGCCTGGCCGTCGTAGCGCGATAGATGAAGGCAGTTCGAATCCCCGTCGACGTGCGCCACCCACAAAGTCTCTCGGCTGGCATCGGACTCGGCGAAGCAGCCCGCGAAGAAGTCGCGAGCGGCCTCAAGTCCGGCCAGCCGCAGAGGCTGTTCGGCACGCTGATGGCGCATTCGGCTCTGCTACGGCCAATCGGCAGCCGTGAAAGTTCTGCCGTATCCATTTCGGTCCAAGTGACGCGAAGCCGCCATTTGAACATCCGTATTGGACCGATTTTATCAGCCTTGGTGCGGCTGGAGTCCCGGTCTAGGGTCAGGGCGTGACTCATCCCGAACGCCAGTTCCTCGACCTTCTCGACCGCGTCCTCGACAAGGGCGGTCCGCGATCCGACCGCACTGGGGTCGGCACCAAGTCGCTCTTCGGTGAGCTGCTGCGCTTCGACCTGTCGGGCGGACAGGTGCCGATCCTGACGACCAAGCGGGTCTACTGGAAGACCGCGGTCAAGGAGATGCTGTGGTTTCTCACGGGCGGGACCAACATTCGGGAACTGCTACAGGAGAATGTGCGGATCTGGTCGGACTGGCCGCTCGACAAATATCGCAAAGCGACCGGCGAACAGATCTCGCAGGAGGACTTCGAAGCCCGCGTGCTAGCCGACGAGGACTTTGCCCGGACGTGGGGCGAGCTTGGCCCCGTTTACGGCAAGCAGTGGCGGCGCTGGGTCGATGGCGAAGGCCGCGAGCATGACCAGATCGGCACCCTCATCGAAACGCTGAAGCACAATCCGGCGAGCCGGCGGATGCTGTTCCACGCGTGGAACGTGGCTGAGATCGACCAGATGGCGCTGCCGCCGTGCCACATGGTCTACCAGTTCCACGTCAATTCGCGGAACGAGCTGAGCTGCCTGATCTTCCAGCGGTCGTGCGATCTGTTCCTGGGTGCGCCGTTCAACTTCGCGGGAGGCGCAGCGCTGGTGCACATGCTGGCGCAGCAGGCCGAGCTGACGCCCGGCGAACTCGTTTGGGTCGGGGGCGACGTCCACATCTATCTCAACCATGTCGACCAGGTTCGGCAGCTGACGGCCCGCGAACCGAGGGCACTGCCGACGATGAAGCTGAAGCGCCGCGCCGCGTCGATTGACGACTTCCGCATCGAGGATTTCGAGGTCGCCGGCTACGACCCGCATCCCGCCATCCACGGCGATGTGGCCGTCTGAGGCGCGTTTTGCCCTCTCCTGAAGCCCTCCTGATCGGCTGAAACGTAACTGGCGGAGAAAATAACGGCAGCGCAATGGAGCGCTTCCGCTCAAGGCGCGTTTGTCTGCCCGTCACTGTAGGAGGATGAGATGTTCCAGAAGGTAGTGACTGCCGCGCTTGTCTGCGCAGCGCTCGCAACTGCGGCGTGCAACACCGTTCGTGGTGCCGCTAAGGACGTGAACTCGGTCGCCAACACGGTCGATAACGCGACCTAAGGAGAGTTTGAGCATGATGCAAAAGATCGTAACGGCCGCTCTTGTTTGCGCGGCCCTGGCGACTGCAGCGTGTAACACGGTCCGCGGCGCCGCTCGCGACGTGAACTCGGTCGCCAACTGCACCGAAAACGCCATCAACGGCGGCCAGTGCTAAGCTGACCTCGGTTGATTGCGTGATGGAGCCCCGCCTGGCCCGCCAGGTGGGGCTTTTCTTTAGCTTGCCCTGCACTGTTCAGGAGACAGCAAGGCGCGAATTGCAGTAACCGTTCCTCGTTTCGCAAACGTAAGGGAGGGTGGAATGCGTTCGAAGATCCTGGTGCTGGCAGTCGCAGGTGCATGCGTCCTTGTCGCAGGTTGCAACACGGTCCGCGGCGCGGCGAAAGACGTCGAGTCGGCAGCGAACTGCACCGAAAGCACGATGAAGACCGGCCGCTGCTAAGCGAACGGCCGCTGGTTCTTGAAGGGCCCGCCGCGTTGCGAGCGGGCCCTTTTCTTAGCTCTTCCAGAGAACCGAGAGTGCGAGGCTGGCGATCAGCACCGGCTCACGGTCAGGGCCGCTGACCGGCGCATAGATCGTCTTGCGCTCGCCGTTGACGTCGATTGCCCCAACGTCCCCCGCGTCGGCGACAAAGCGGTAGCCTAGCGGCTCGGCGGTCGGAATCTTCAGCTGCGGCGAATTGTGGATCGGAACGATGCCGTAGGTGCGGCCGCCTACCTCAAATGTGCCGACGCGGGTCTCTGCGACAAGCGGGCCTACAGCCCGCGGAGCGGCATGCAGCAGCAGGCGACCGGGCAAGGGCTGTCCGTTGCGGTAGAAGCTGCAGCTATAACGGAAAGGTACCGTCGTGATCGTCGCCGGGCCGGCATCTGCCTCAGCCTCCAGATATCGGCAGTGACCCGCAACGGTTCCGTTGAAGTCGCCGCCGGCCACCTCGAAGCTGCCGTTCCCAAAGTAGCTTTTGATATCATCGGACCGGAACGGCGGATCGTTCGTCGCACTCATTGCATGACGGACGAAGGTCCCTGAGGAGGCACCCAGCTGGAAGCTGCCGCGCTGCCCGAAGCCCATGCCGGTGAGCTGGATCGGCGGGGCGCTCGCAGCCAGGCCGGTCGGCACATCCATCCGTGCCGCGGTGCCGCCCGCCCGCCCCGCGGCCAACCG
>JAEVYW010000238.1 GCA_023392555.1 Pseudomonadota bacterium
CCGTTTCCACGGCAGCCAGCACTTTGCGCGCAAGGTCGGCGAAAAGCTCCGCTTCCGGACCATCGCCAGCGGCGGGCGGTGAGCCTGCATCCGAAGCCTCTCGCACCGATCGAGACAGCGGCAGCCGACCAAGGAACGGCACGCCGATCTGGGCCGCCGAAGCTTCCGCTCCCCCGCTTCCGAACGGGTCTGACCCCTCGCCGCAATGCGGGCAGATGTACCCCGCCATGTTCTCGATCAGGCCGAGAACCGGCACGTTCATCTTGTTGAACAGGTCCACCGCGCGCGTCGCGTCGATCAGCGACAAATCCTGCGGCGTCGATACGATCACGGCCCCGTCGGGCCGCGACTTCTGGATCAGCGACAGCTGCACGTCGCCCGTGCCCGGCGGAAGATCGACCACGAGCACCTCGGTATCGCCCCAATCCGCCTCGATCAGCCGCGCCAGCGCGCCGGTTGCCATAGGCCCACGCCACGCAAGAGCATGGCCGGGCGACACAAGCTGCCCAAGCGACAGGAACTTCAGCCCCTGCGCCTCGACCGGGATCAGGCGATCGTCCTCGGCCGTGGGCTTGGCATCGCTGCCGAGCAAGGTCGGCTGCGACGGACCGTAGACGTCGGCATCCACAAGCCCGACTTTCCGGCCGCTCCGTGCCATCGCCACCGCGAGGTTCGCCGCGACAGTAGACTTGCCGACGCCGCCCTTGCCGCTGCCGACGGCAATGAGCGTGCGGTGCGGCTGCGACGCCGTCATTGCGACGCGGACCTCGGTGATGCCTTCGACCGCCGCGGCCTCTTTCAGCTCTCGCTCGAGGGCTGAGCGGTCGCCAGAACTCAGACCCGTCGCATCGACGATCAGCGTCGCCACCCCGTTCGCCACCCGTTTCGAACGGATGCGGCCAGCTTCGGGCAGGCTGTCGAGGACGGAGAGAATATCGGCTTCGGTCATTGCCGCCGCGAGATAGGCGCTGCGCCGCCGCTTGCCACTGTTTTTCGCCGTTCGCCCCTCTATATCTGTGCGCATGACATTTTTATCGGGGTTGGGGACGCGGGCTCGCGGCCTGTTCAGTGATAGCAAGGGACCTTGGGGTCCGGCCGGTGACGACGCGCCGCCGAGCGCCGATCCGCCGCAGAGCAGCGGACCATGGGGCGATCCGCCCAAGACCGGCGGTCGTCGCAGCACCGGCACGCCGAGCGGCAACGTCAGCTCGATCGACGACTTCCTTCGCCGCAGCCGCGCGCGGTTCGGCGGCCAGGGTGGCGGCGGCTTTGGCGGCCGCCCGGACCGTTCGATCGTCGGCTGGGCGATCCTCGCCGTGGTCCTCGTCTGGCTGCTGTTTACCTCTGTCCACAGCATCGCGCCCGAAGAGCGCGGCGTCGTCACGCGCTTCGGCCGCTACAGCTATACGCTGAGCCCCGGTGTCGGCCTGACCCTGCCCTCGCCGATCGACCGGGTTCGCAAGGTCGATGTCGAGAACATCCGCACGGTGACCCTTGGCTCGCCGAGCACCGAAGATCTGATGCTGACCGGCGACCAGAACATCATCGACATCGCTTATTCGGTCCGCTGGAACATCCGTGATCCTGAGCTTTACCTGTTCGAGCTCGCCCAGCCGGAAGAGACGATCAAGCAGGTCGCCGAAAGCGCCATGCGCTCGGTGGTCAGCAGCGTCGGCCTCGACGACGCAATCGGCGACCGCCGCGGCGACATCGAGACCGAGGTCGCGAACACGATGCAGCGCATCCTCGACGCCTACCATGCCGGCGTGAAGATCCAGGGCATCGCGATCAACGAGGCGGACCCGCCGCAGTCGGTCAATGACGCTTTCAAGGACGTTTCGGCCGCTCAGCAGGACGCCCAGCGCTACGTCAACGCCGCCAACGCTTATTCTCAGCAGCTGAAGCAGAAGGCGCAGGGCGAAGCGACGGCGTTCGACAAGGTTTACGAGCAGTACAAGCTTGCTCCGGAAGTGACCCGCCGCCGTATGTATTACGAGACAATGGAGCGCGTTCTGCAGAACGTCGACAAGACGATCGTCGAGGCCCCGGGCGTGACCCCCTACTTAGCCCTTCCAGAAATCAAGAAGCAGGCGCCCCGAGCCCAGCAGCAACAGCAGCAGGGAGGCGGCCAGTGATCGACCTCGTCCGCCGCCGCCCGCTGATGAGCGGCATCATCGCGCTGATCCTGCTGTTCCTGCTCGCGTCGGCCTTCCCGGTCGTGCCCGAGACGAAGCAGGCGGTCATCGTCCGCTTCGGCAAGCCCGAGCGCATCCTCAACCCTTATCGCGCCAACCAGCCGATCGGTGGCCCGGGTGCAGGCCTGTCGTGGCGAATCCCGTTCGCCGAGAATATCATCTGGATCGACAAGCGCGTGCTCGACGTCGACATGGACCGCCAGCCGGTTCTCTCGACCGACCAGCGCCGGCTCGAGGTTGACGCCTTTGCCCGCTATCGCATCGTCGATCCGCTGCGCATGGCGATCACGGCCCGGTCGGAACAGAACCTCAGCGACGCGCTTCGGCCGATTCTGGGTTCCGAAGTTCGCAATGAACTGGGCAAGGTGCCGTTCAACGCCTTGCTGTCGCCCGAGCGCCGCGGCGTGATGGAGAATGTCCGCTCAGGCCTGAACCGGGTCGCCCGACAGTATGGCGCAGAAGTCATCGACGTCCGCATCAAGAAGGCGGACCTGCCCGACGGCACGCCGCTGCAGTCGGCGTTCGAGCGGATGCGCACGGCGCGTGAGCAGGAAGCTCGGTCTATCCGTGCCGAAGGTGCCAAGCGCGCCCAGATCATCCGTGCCGAAGCGGACGCCGAAGCCGCCCGCACCTATGCCGCAAGCTTCGGCAAGGACGCCGGCTTCTACGACTTCTATCGCGCGATGCAGTCCTACCAGACCACCTTCCTGGGCGACCCCGGCGGAGAGAAGCCGTCACCCACGACCATCATTTTGTCGCCTCAAAATGACTATTTGAGGGAATTTACTGGAAATGGGCGTTGAGCACCTGTTCAACCGGCGTTCAGTCCGTCTGTCTAGCGGCGAACTTAGTGCTAAACGTCCAATTCACGGAGCTTAAATGAGATCGAAGGAGTCCGGATCGGTGCGCTACGCCTATGGAGTCGCAACGGCACTGTTATTGGGTGGCACCGCCTTCTCGCTAGCAACCGGCTCGGCCGGTGCACAGGTCGCGCAGAACGCGCCTTCGCGGATCGCCGGCAATCAGGTCGGCCTGCCGTCCTTTGCCGACCTTGCGGCGCGGCTGCAGCCCGCGGTCGTCAACATTTCCACGACGCAGCGCGTGCCCGTCCGCACCCAGTCGGACCCGCTAGAGGAATTCTTCCGCCGCTTCGGCGTCCAGCCGGGACAGCCGCAGGGTCAGGGCAACGACAGCCCGCAGGGACGGACCCGTGAGTCCGGGTCGCTCGGATCGGGCTTCCTGATTTCGGCCGACGGCTACATCGTCACCAACAACCACCTGATCCAGAGCTCGACGGGCAACGGCACGGTCGACCAGGTCACCGTGACCTTGACCGACCGCCGCGAATATCCGGCTCGGATCATCGGCCGCGACCAGCTTGCCGACCTCGCATTGCTCAAGATCGAGGGCAGCAACTTCCCCTTCGTGAACTGGGGCGACAGCACCCAGGCGCGCGTCGGCGACTGGGTTCTCGCGATCGGCAACCCCTACAGCCTCGGCGGCACGGTCACGGCCGGCATCATCTCCGCAGTCCATCGCGGCGGCATCACTGGGGGCGCCTACGACCGCTACATCCAGACCGACGCAGCCATTAACATGGGCAACTCCGGCGGTCCGATGTTCGACCTCGCCGGTAATGTCATCGGCATCAACACGGCCCTGATCTCGCCTACGGGCGCATCGGTCGGCATCGGCCTCGCCATCCCGGCGGAGCTCGCAAAGCCGGTCATCGACGCCTTGCGCCGCGGGCAGCGTCCGCAGCGCGGCTATCTCGGCGTGAGCCTGCAGCCGCTCGAGGAAGGCATTGCCGACGCGCTCGGCCTTCCGAAGGATCGTGGTGAGTTGGTCCGTTCAGTCCAGCCGAACGAACCTGCCGCTCGTGCCGGCATCCAGCAGGGCGACGTCATCGTCCGCGTCAACGGCCGCGACGTCACGTCCGACCAGACCGTGTCCTATCTGATCGCGCAAACGCCGGTCGGGCAGCGCGTTCCGGTTGAGCTGATCCGGGACGGCCGCCGCCAGACCGTCAACGTCATGGTTGGTCAGCGCCCCACCGAAGAGGATCTGGCGAAGCAGCTTGGCAACACGCCGGACCAGAGCACCTCGCCCGATGCGCCGGTGACTCCGGGAAGCTCGGCTCTCGGCCTGCAGCTTCAGCCCTTGTCGCCGCAGATCGCGCAGGCGCTCAGCCTTCCGGCAGGCGCACGCGGGGTCGTCATAACCAGCGTCGACCCGAACAGCGACGCTTCGGACAAGGGCCTGCAGCGCGGCGACCTGATCCTGTCGGTCAATCGCCAGGCCGTCACCACTCCGTCGCAGGTGCTTGCTGCGGTCGACGTTGCCCGTCGCGCCGGGCGCAACAACGTGTTGCTGCTCGTCAAGCGCGGCACGTCGCCCGAAGCCTTTGTCGGCGTCGAGATCGGAGCGCCCGCCCGCTAGTCCACGACCGCTTGAACCCAATGCCCCGTTGAGCCGTTACAACCGTTTCAACGGGGCATTTTCTACGGCATGACAACGGCTGGTGGCGTCTCAGGAGACGGATCTAAGGGGGTTGACCCGTTAGCGTTCCTGAATGGCGGCGGAGACGTCGCTCGCCTGATCCGCGAACGGGATTGGTCCGACTCCCCACTCGGGCCGGTCGAAGACTGGTCGCCTTCGCTGAAGGCCGCCGTGGCGATGATCCTGCCGGCGGACTCGCAGATCGTCATGTTCTGGGGGCCCGAGTTCGCCGCCGTCTACAACGACGCCTACGCGCCGACGATCGGCGACAAGCACCCGAAGGCGCTCGGATCGCCCGCACGCGAATATTGGGCGGAGCTTTGGGACGATCTCGAGCCGTTGCTGCTGCAGGTTCGGGAGGGCGGCGAGACGGTGTCGGCCAGAGACCGGCCTTTTTACATCGAGCGCCACGGCTTCCCCGAGACCGTCTATTTCGACATTTCCTATTCCGCGGTTCGCGACTTCGACGGTGCGATCGAGGGCGTGCTGTGC